>NZ_PKGG01000054.1:0-28897 GCF_046480465.1 Arthrospira sp. PCC 8006 | reverse complement strand
GATGGTTTTATCGTACCAATCCCAAAATTCACTAGCGCTAGTGATAGTCACTAGGGCTTCTGATACCAGTTTAGCTTTCTTAACCCCGTCTATCACCCCTTGAGGTGTACACTCAAGATTAGCTGTCTTGGGTAGCCGTTTCCCGGTAGGTGGTTGCTTAAACTGCAATAAGAGATTGTACCTAACCCCGGTCTTTTGAAGCTTGAGAGTTACCCCCTTGGGACATTCCCCCTTAAAATCATGATAGGCTTTCACGAACCTAGTGTAATTGTCATCGTAGTTGCCCTTTCCCCCTACTGTAGGGGTATCAGTAGCGTTACTCATTTTTTACTCACTTGTTACTCTGCTATGGTTTTGAGTAACACCTAAGTAACGGTAGAATAGGGGTTGTAGGCTATGTAGACGCTTGTCAACCCCTGGGGGCTGTTTTTTCGAGGGTAGCCCTAACCCTTTCGAGGAGGAGGTGAAAGAGGGGGTCTCCCCAGGTAATCAATGGGAGGTCTGGGTCAGCCTCGAAGACCTGCGGGGAAAAAGTGACCCGGCGTCGATCGCCATTTTCCCCAGAGAAGAGAGTCCAAAGGCGATCGCCCTCTTTTTGGAAGTGAAACCCCGCCGCCCGGAGTATCTGGGAATGGGAGAACAGGGTTTCCAGAGCCTCCCAAGTGAGGGGAGACCGTGGCAGGGAGTGGCGCAACTGAGCCAGGTCTGCCTCTACATCAATTTTCACCATTTCATCGAGGGAGGGGTTGAGGGAGTCAGTGAGGAAGCCATCCTCAAAAGAGGCCATCAGCACATCCTCTTCTTCCGGGTCAGCACTCATCACCGCCTGCTCGATAAACGTGGGAACCCGAGCTAAAATAGGCTGTAGGTTCCCCACCACATTAGTAAATAGGCCTATTCTCTCTCGCAGGCGGCGGTAAACCTTAGCTTCCACCGTGCCATCATAGTAGAGGTTGTGGATCTTAACCGTCGGGTAGCGTTGTCCGATCCGGTCTACGCGGCCAATGCGTTGTTCAACTCGCATAGGGTTCCAGGGTAAATCATAGTTAATCAGAACCCCGCAGGTTTGCAAATTGAGCCCTTCGCTGGCTGACTCCGTACAGAGGAGGAGTTGAATTTCCCCTTGGCGAAACAGGTTTTTGATTTTCCCCTTGGGAACCACCCGCCAGGAAGGTTCAGGGTCTTGGACGGGAAGTTCCCCGCCCCGCCCCGAATAGCAGGCCAGCCGATCGCCATAAAGCGATCGCAACTGTTCTCGTAGGTAGTCCATGGTATCAGTATACTGGGTAAAAACGATCGCGCTATCGCGTTCGAGGAACTCCCGGCGCAGAGTTTCCAGGAGAAACGACAACTTACTATCCTCCCCGGTATTTTCAAACTGTCGCAGCAAATCTTCCAAATACTCAATTTCCTTGGGGTCTACCTGTTCGAGGTAAGGCTGCAAACCCTCGATCGCCACATCTTCGGCTTCTTCGAGGTCCACCAGGTCATCCGGCGTGATATTAGAACGGAGTAAACGCCGTTTAAGGGACTCTTGAATCGCATAAAACGAACTGGTGAGGCGCTTGCGGTAGAGAGTCATCAGAAACCCCAAAGCCTTGCGATCGTGCTTTTGGGCGAGGCGGTAGAAGTGGCGGACATAATCGCTAACTGCTTGGTAGAGGGGAATTTCGCGATCGCCTTCCAGAGAAATCGCGTTGTCCGTCACCACCCGGCGGGGGATATCTTCTTCCAGCAGTCCTAGGCGGTAATATTCTCGCAGCGTGTCGCGGGTATGTCGAAACATCAGGTCTTTTAGGGGAGTATTCGTACTGAGGTATTGGCGGGAACTAGCCACAAAGGACTCATCCCCACAGAGTTGTTTAGGGTTAACCATCCTTTGACCCCGTTGCCAGATATCCTGTAGTTTGTAGCTTAGTAGTCGATCGCGATCGCCCAGAAACCCTTGCAGGCGCGAGCAAGGTTCCCCGCCCCCCCGGAAGTAATCCACAGACATATTTTGCCAGAACTCCAGGATAAACGGGTCTGGCGGTTCCGAGAGGGAAGCGAAGTAGTCGCAGAAGTTTTCCCCGTAGCGCCAGTGTCCGTAGAGTCCCAGCAACTCCAGCAGGTCAAACACCTCGATCGCGTCTATTTGCATAGGAGTCGCCGACAGCAGCAACAGCGACCTGGTGCGATCGCGCAGTTGTCCCATCAACTCCAGGAGGCTGTTAGGGGTATCCTGGTGTGCTTTCGGAGTCCGGCGGCGGGCGTGGTGCGCTTCATCAAGCACCACCAAATCCCAGGGTTCCGCTGCCAATAGTTCCTGGCTGCGTTCCCGGCGACGCACCAGGTGAGAAGACGCGACGATAAGGGGGTGACGGTTCCAGGGGTTTTCGGCTTCTCTGACCGTTGATACAGCCCCGTAGGGGTCCTTAAATTCCTTCTGTCCGTAACTCCAGAAGTGCAGGTTAAACTTTTCCCTAAGTTCCTCGTGCCACTGAGACTGAACACTAGCCGGAGCCAGCACCAACACCCGTTTTACCCGACCGCTAACCAGCAGATAACGCAAGATAGCCCCCGTTTCCACCGTTTTACCCAGCCCCACCTCGTCCGCGATCAGGAAACTGCGGGGGAAAGTTTCCGCCACCCGGCGCAGGATTTTCAATTGGTGGGGCCAGAGTTGCACAGGGATGGATTTTAGGCAGAAGTCCAGACAACCGGGAGAGTTCGGTAAGTCCAACAGGGCGGCGAAGGCTTCCACTTCCTGACTCAATTCGGCGGCGGTGGGTTCGGCAACTTGTGGCGGCGGTGGGTCATCCCCTGTAGTCTCAAATTCCTGTGCCGGTTCCCAGGTGGGTTTGGATATGGGGGTGTAGCGCAGCAGTTGGGCGCGGACGGCTTCGGGTATTTCAAACACCCTCACATTGGGAGCCCAGTTTTGCCAAAGTTGTTCAAACCGGAATACTTCCTCATGGACCCGTTCGGCTTCCCTGCCGCCTTCCCAGGTACAGTAGACGTGGAATGATTCGATATTCTTTTCCCAGCCGCTAGGGGTTTCGTTATTGGACCCGAAAAACACCAACTGATTGCCATCATTATCGGTAAAAATGCCGACTTTTTCGTGGAAAATGTGTTGAGGGTCTAGCTGCTGTTCGGGGGTKTCTGGCATTCCGTCGGACTTGAGGGGGACGGCGATTTTTATATCTAGGCGATCGTGTTCTACCAGCCAGGAGAGGATCTCGAAATGTCGGAGTTGCGCGAAGGTCTGCGGCGGCGTGAGGGAGGCTTTTAGACGATCGCCCAAAGTTTCCCGCAGACTGTAACCCTGTCGAATTGCCTCCAAGTCCTCCGCCTGAAACTGACAACCCATAATCAGCCGCATTTTCCCATCATTATGCAACAGGGAACCCAACCCGGCGGCGACTCGGCTGAGGATCCCGCTGGCAAAAAATCCCGACTTGCGATCGTACTGACTACAGTTTTCCAAAGCCGGAATATAAAAGTCAATAATCGGGTTATTTTCGTTGGTAGAGTAGCTACTGCGCCAGGTGCGATCGGGAAGCATGGATATAATTAATAATTAATAATTGATAATTGATAATTTATCATACCTGTCCTCTTCACCACAACTATAATAAACCCGCCCCAACACAACGATATTATGCCTCCCTTCCAATGCGATCGCTCAATTGGGTTTGGAATTACTCAAAGAAGTTGATGTAGCTACCGCTAACGGCTTCAGTAAAGCCAGAGTTTTCCGAGACGCTAGTATTTCCCTATTGGGTAGAGAAGGAACTTTTGAATGCTTAGAATTACCGGGAGGACGCGAGGCGCTGTTGGGGGTTTTGCCTCTGGAAGCATTAGGAATTGAACTCGATTTAAAAAATCAGCAATTAAAGCTATTACCAGAAACCTCAATGGATACTTATTTAACTATTTTGTAATTGATAATTGATAATTGTAGGGGCGGGTTCTGCTGTCAATTCTCGGACCCCACCGGGATATAAATAAACCCGCCCCACCCCACCGGATAATTGACCCTTGATGATTAATAATTGTAGGGTGGTGCGTCAGATGAATAAAATTTGCCGTTAACCCAGTAGGTTATCCCTCTGACGCACCCTACGTTAACTCGGACCCCACCGGGATATAAATAAACCCGCCCCACTCCACGGGATAATTGATGATTGATGATTAATAATTGTAGGGTGGTGCGTCAGATGAATAAAATTTGCCGTTAACCCAGTAGGTTATCCCTCTGACGCACCCTACGTTAACTCGGACCCCACCGGGATATAAATAAACCCGCCCCACTCCACGGGATAATTGACCCTTGATGATTAATAATTGTAGGGTGGTGCGTCAGATGAATAAAATTTGCCGTTAACCCAGTAGGTTATCCCTCTGACGCACCCTACGTTAACTCGGACCCCACCGGGATATAAATAAACCCGCCCCACTCCACGGGATAATTGATGATTGATAATTGCGAATACCTCTCCTCCTGACGGAAATCATAATAAACCCGCCCCACCACAAGAGAGCGATCGCTTTATTACAATCTTTGTTAATTAAAGTCTATCTCGCTACCGATAGCAAGGCGTTATCTGCCACATTTCCTCTGGTAAGAAAAGAAGGTTTAGCCGCTTATGATGCCGCCCATTTAGAGTTAGCTATCCCATGGAAATTGCCCCTGGCTACATTCGAGAGCCGGTTAGCAAAGGTGAATGAATCAATGGCGATCGTGATGAAATTTAATCTAGCTTTAAGTGCAGTTTGAGGGCAGTCTCTACTATTTCCATAACTTCCTGGCTCAAAAAACCCACTGTATCCCCACCGATCCTTTGTTTAGAAATAGTTCGCACCTGCTGCGCTTGCACCTTGGAAGGCTTGGATAAACCGCTATCCTCTGGATTGATTAACACTTCAAAAGGGTAAACGCGAGTCACATTAGAGGTAATGGGTAGAATTGTCACTGTATCCGCTGCGCGGTTATTTGCATCGTTACTTACTATCAGCACGGGACGGCGTTTATCCATTTCCGAACCAACCGCCGGACTGAGATTAGCATAGTAAATTTCACCACGTTTCATCGGTTAATCCATCGGCAATTGTAATATCCCACGCGGAATCAATTTCACTAGATGCTTCTCTGTAAGCGGATTCTAGTTCTTGATTTCTCAATAATTCTAAAGCTAATTCAATCACTTGGTCAGGGGATTGACATCCTTTGGCAATTTTATAGTTCTCAATAAATTGTACTAGGGATGTTGGTAAGGAAATTGAGATTTCTTTAGCGGGCGACATCTTAGTTATCGATTGTTATAGATACGATTATTTGATTATAGCATCAGCGATCGCCTTGATGATTAACCATTGATAATTGTAGGGGCGGGTTCTGCTGTCAATTGTCGGACCCCACCGGGATATAAATAAACCCGCCCTCTCTCTGGCTGTCAATTGTCGGACCCCACCGGGATATAAATAAACCCGCCCCACTCCACCCGATAATTGACCCTTGATGATTAATAATTGTAGGGTGGTGCGTCAGTTGTGCGTCAGATCAATAAAATTTTCCCTTAACCCAGTAGGTTATCCTTCTGACGCACCCTACCAGTTACCCGTTTTTTGGGGCTAGGGGTCTAATTTTAAGTCTAATGTTAACTGCTCATGTACCACTTTATCCTTAATCTCCTTCACACCCAGCCGCAGGTTTACCAAAGCCTCCCGCTCCGGGACTGTATCGGGAATTACCTTTAACCCCACCTCCCAAATTTTCATGAATAGATCGTTGGTCACTAACCCCGTATTTTGCAGGAAACGGCGCACCTGTTGCAGGTTTTGTTCCTCTTGGTAAATAGCGATCGCCCCATGGAGTCCGTCCACTAGGTAACGCCCGGAAAATTCCTTTTCCTGAACCGAAAAAGCCCGTTTCTTCAGGCGCTGCTGGGGGGTCAAGAGTTTGCAAGTCCCACTAGCTGAGTCTAGGAGTTTGTGGGTTTTCACTAGGTCGGTGACGTTGAAACCACCGATCGCCAAAGCTAATTGGCGCGCGTCGTCGTAGGGGAACTCTCTAGCTCGGAATGCGTCCCAAGCCAACAGATACCACTGACTCAAAGCGTCAAATCCGGCGGTTTCTGAGCCCACCAAGCTGCGGAAGCGGTAATTGGCGATCGCCTTCCTGGCTTCCGCGAAAGCCTCCTCTGGGCGCACTTCCTCCCCGCTACTGTTCAGGATCGGATACTGGCGGGAAAACACATTCAACGCCGGACCGAAGGCGCTCAAATATAGGTCGATTCCCGTGATATCATTGGCTTCAAACTCCGGGGCTCGCTTTTCCACCAGGTTCACCACTTCCGGGCGCAGGTCTTCCCACCAAGCCTGTCCGGCGTTGGGGTCTCGCTGACGACACACGAGAAGGACGGTGCTGGAGACGCTGTTTTTCTTGGCTTGGTGCAGGTTTTGCGGGTTTTCGGTACTGACAGCCCAAGAAGCGGTTATCTCAAATCCAGCATCAATCAGAGATTTCGCTAAAACATCCCACGCGCCGGAGTCTTTATGGTTAAATTGCACTGTCATAATACCATCATCGCGCAAGACTCGGTGATATTCCCCGAAAGCTAATGCCATTTTTGCCTCATAGTCCTGGTTGGCTAGTTCGTCCGGACTTATTCCCATATTCCGAAACCGCGACGGGTTGGCGACCGCTTCCCGGTCTTTATCGGTCAATTCTACATAAAATAAGTCCGGGAATATATCCCCTAATGTTATTTTAAGCCAAACATAGAAAAAGTCGGAGAGATCTGCATAAGGAACCGTTCCATAATAGGGGGGGTCGGTGACAATAACATCCACTGATTTATCCCCTATATGCCACAGACTGTCAGCGGAGCATAAATCGATTTTAATCGTTTTCGGATCGTATTTTTCGATGCCCGGAATGCCTGTCGAATGCGGCGGAATTCCCAACATTTCGCAGAGTTTTGTATAGTCATAAGCAAATTTAGACATTTGACCCCATAACTTTTCATATCCTTGAAATTCAGGATAGTTCCACATGAGATTTAGAGAGTGTTGTGCAGAAGCACGCACTGCAGTTCCCACGCCTGGAACCCAATTTGACAATCTGCAATTAACATCAACGCACCTATCCATTACCATAGCTAAATAAGTGGCGATCGCCTCTAATTTCCCGCGATAATAATCCTCAATTTCTGCCACTGCTTCCCCATCATTTTCCACCGACTCAATTTTGGCAGCTTTTTCTAATTCGCATTCGGCTCGAATTTTCTCTTTGGCTTCGTTGATAATTTCTGCATAAGTGACCAGGGTTAAGAGTTGCCGGGGATGGAAACACTGATGCCATTCGACAATTCCATAATTTCTGATCATCGAATATTGAGGATTGGTAGGTGTTGGTACATGAGGGATTAAATCTATCGCTTCCCAATCATTTAATTTTGCCGCGAGTCTTTCATCTGCTAATTTAATTCCTGTCAAATCGCATTCTTCAACTGTTCTAAACTCTAAACTTCCCTTACCTTTTTTATAAGCAACTGCATATAATTGATAACCGAGTTTACTCTCTCGGCTGGGAGAAGCAATATAATCATTGTCAATCACATTCCCACAATTCGGACATTTTCCGACTCCCCGGCTGATGGTATTGTAATCATTCGGGTCAAAATCTCCGTCCTCTGTATGTATTGTGGAACCCTTCCCTTTGCGGCCTTTGATTAACTCAAAATCGACCCGTTTTTCTGCCGGTTTAGGAATCGGTTTTACCGCACACCACTTGTGTAAATTCTGCTTTTCTGGGCGCTTGTAAAGCCACCAATTCGGACTGAGAGGCACAGTAGAATTACAACTAGGGCATTGTACAGTATGCGCCCATAAATAATTTTGTACAGTCTCCCCTTCTGGGGAGGGAAAAAAAGCAGCCAGTCGAGTTTCCGCCTCATTTCCAACCCACTGCACCCACTTGTCAATATCCACCTGTAAATCAGGGCCAAACTTGAGGGGGTATTCCATAGCCGCCTTCATAGTCACCACAGCCACCGGGTTCAAATCCGACCCATACACCTCAAAACCGTATCGCGCCGCCTCAAACGGGATGCTACCGCCCCCTGCGAAAGCATCCAAAACCACAGGAGTCCGCTTTCCCCACACCTTCTCGCAGTAGTCATGCACCCGCCCAATGCACCTTGGACTCGGCGGCGTTTTGTAGAGTCTCACCGACGAGGTGATTTTCTCCTCCTTGTCCTCAAGCCAATTCGACTGCTGCAAATACCCCAATTCTTGCTCCGAATACACCCCCAAAAGATACTGGAATTCATCCATAGAAATATCCGCCGGTAGCACCGAAGCCAACACCGAAGCCCGCGAAAAAGCCAGAGGTTTCCGGGAATACCAGCGATGTAGTCCCTTAAAAGGATTGCCGCCATTTTCAAAATATACCTGCTCGTTGAGGAGTTTTATCGGCATAATTTTTTCAATAAACAGGCGGGGGCGGTTGGTGTAAGTTTCCGACATAATTTCCCAGGAGGAAAGGTGAACAGGGCGCATTTTCCCCAGCAAAAAAGCCGTCCTAACCAGAGGTGGGAGACGCGAAAGTTAATCGGCGGCAACCCTAGAGAAAATCGCCCCACAATCCTAACATCCTAAAACAGATTCAGTCAACTATTCTCCCAACAAAATCCGCAAAGCCTTCAAAGCCGCCGGGTTTTTGCTGCTGTTGACTCTGGCAAACCAGTAGTGTGCTTCCTCATTGCTCATCTCTTTAATTCCAGCGGCAATATTGACAATTTTATCACTTTTTCGCAAAGGTTGCAATGCCTGAAATAAAATTGCCAAAGTCACCCCGCTTTTCTCATCTAAAATATAGGGTTTTTTGCGGTGGTGGTTGAGGGTTTTTGGGTCGTAGTTGTTCTCCTTCAACAGTTGGTAAATACTCGGACGCGCCAAAATTAGGACATTCCCCTTCAGGCGACCCAAACGCTTCGCCGGGGGGCGCTTTTTTTCCCCGGCTTTTTTGTAGGCGCACTGGTAGATTTCCAAGCCGAAATTATTGTTATCAATGGGGACAACTCGCAGTTGAAATTCTTGCATTTTGGGCTGAGGTTAAAAACCACAAAAACTCTGGAGGTTTAATCATATTGGAAATCGGCGCTCAAATGCAATCGTCCCACCGGGTTCCGCTCTAGTTGGGATTTGATTTGGTCTAGCTCTAGGGGCAGTTTCCCCGTGGCTAGGCCCTCAAATCCTATGGCTGTTGGAAACGCAAATTTGAGGCTCAAATGCACGTCTCCCGCCACCTCTGGCTGACTCATCAACCCGTTGAGGGTAGTCAGAAAACCCTGGAACCCCCGCAGGTCGCCCTGATATTCCAGGCGGAGAMACTGTTGTCCGGTCTGGAGGGTGACGCTTTGCTCAATTTGCGGCCCGAAGCGACTCAACAGAGAGATAGCTGTGGCTAATTTCCGATAGTCGATAATTTGGTCTACCGATAGGGTGATCTGGGATATCCGGCGCACCTTCAGATCCCAACAGCGATCGCCCAATTCCTCAAATACCCGGTTCACCGTCCCCGAAAACTCACTGCTGGAGGGTTTCGCATCAAACAATGTCGCCCCTTCCGCCGCCCCGGTCGCAGTACCCCCAGGGGTAGTTAAGTAAACCACTGTCTCCTGAGTGGCAGTTTCCCCGTCCCCGTAGTCCGCCAACAGCCTAAAAGTCGTCGTTTCCGCCACCTCCGCCTCATACTCGTCCGAGGGGAAAAACTCTTTTAAAACAGGGGTGCCGTTTTCAAATAACTGAACTTTCACCGCCTCCCTAGCCCTCCAGCGCACCCGCACGGGCTTCACCACCTCCGTCGAAGGCATCAGTTGGGCATTAAGTTCGATTTCCTTGGGTTGGGGCGCTTCCAAAATACCCCGACGGTAAAGCACCTGGCGATCGCTCAATTCAATAGTATCTGGTCCCCTCAGCGGCGCGTCAGGTACTTTGATGTAGACTTTCTGGGCGATCGCCATATCCCAGCAACCCCCCAGCAACCCCGCGCGGATAGTCTCCCGGAGTTTCAGCTTTTCCGCCTCTATAGGCAAATTCAGCCCCAGATTTTTCGAGAACTCCTCCCACAGGCTTTTAGTAGTCCAGTGTTCCACTCCAGCCGGCCAAACCTTTTGCAGAATATAAGCCGGGGCGAAGGGTTTAGCATCCTCCTCCGCTTCCGCCCGGACCTTTTGGCAATCTCGCAGTGCCTTTAAAATCAAATCCTGTTGGTTGTTTTTGCCCTTCACCGTGCTAGAATCCTGGGGAGAGAGGGTATAGTGCATCAAGCCTTTCGGAGCCTTCACCTCATCCTTAGCTGGGTAGAACAGGTGGCGGTAGGTGTTAGTCAGGGCAACCCGCACAGCCAGGTCAGTTTCCCCTTCTTTCTGTTTCAGTTGCTGGCGCTGGCTCTCGGAAATGTCATCCAGACGGTGGGGAGTTTCCCTGATCGCCTTAATTGCCTTATACTCCTTCACCACCTCGATCGCCCGCTCCAGTTCATCCCGGTTCGCCACCAGAAACAACAGCCGATTACGGAAGGTGCGGAACTTCCCGGATACCCCTGTATTGTTGAAAATCGTTTCCACCAGCGACGGCGGCGGGTCTTGGGGGGAGGTGATCACAAAATCCCCAAAATCGATCACGCACAGGGCGATCGTCTCCGGTGTATCGTCCACGTCCGCCGCACAGTCCGGCGCTGATATCAGTTTAAACTTATTCCCCGCAAAAATGCTATCCCGTCGCGATCGCAGCTCTTCCTTAGCTTCCGAAAGCCCCACCTGTTGCTTCTCTTCTGTGATAATCTTATTGATAGATGGTTCTTCCTTGAACCGGGCGATCGATGTGATCGGATCAATGTCGAGATACCACGCCACCCTTCCCAACTCCTCCAAAACCTGCTCCACAAAGCCGATTTCTAAGCCAGGAGTCAACAGCGACAGGTTCAGCTCCGATCGCCTAATCCCTGAAGAAATCCCCTGGGTGAGGGAGTGCAAAAAAATCGTCCGTGCTACCCAGGTCGAAAACGGCGGCTTTCCTGCCACCTGCCACTGTTCATCCTGTACCTGAGCATAGGCAGCCCGTCCGTCCTGGCTGTAGATGTCTGCCTGAATAGGAATCCGCATCAGAGGACGCTGTAGGCGCGAGGTCAGCTCGTCTTGTACCTTCTTATCCAGCCCTAGGGGGATATGGTGGCTATGGATTAGAGGTATCCAAATGGGGCTATCTTCCGGGGCTGCGTCCGCTTCCTGCCACAGGTGGCGGACTACACTACCAAACAGCCGCAACGCCCCCCTGGTTCGCTGGAAATCCGGGATAGAAGCGATTTTTTGGGTCAGCAGTTTGAACAGTTCCGGGTGGAAGGGGTAGCAAGAAGCGATCGCTTCCCCATACCTCGCCTCTGTGCAGCCCTGGGGTAGGTCAACACTAGCAGCCCGGTAAGCCTTCAGATATTCCGTCGCCGCCTTTTTTCCCGCCTCTTCCTGCACACTCTCGAACAGCCTCTGCTTGACGATATTGTAGATATCCACATCCGTCGAAGGACTCATCACCCGCTCCTGTCGCGCCGAAGCCCGTATCAGTTCCGTTAACTCCTGGGTTTGTTTTCCGAAGGTGTCTGAGGCTGAAGCCAGCGAGTACACGAAAATCAGGCGATCGCAAGCCGCCGCTAAGTCCATCAACGAAAACAAGAACGCTACCACCTGCTCGGCTAGGTCACTATTACCCACCTTTTTCGCCTTCGCCGCCTGCAAATGCCGCGCGATCTCGTCAATCATAATCACTGTGGGCTCCTCACCCACCAATCGCTCTAAAACCGACGTTCCTGGGCTGATTTGCTTCTCGTCAGACCCCTGCAGCAGTTGGTAGCCCCCAATACCCCCGATTTGATAAGCAATCTCCCCCCACAGGGTATAGGTCGTTATTCCAGTATCTTGATGAAATATGCCGTTTTCTGGGTCAAGGTCGCGCCCGTCAATGGCCGCCACCTGCACCCCCTTCTCAGGAATCAGGTTCAAGTCCCCGAATCGCTCTAAACCCTGAATCCGCCTCCCTCGGCTACAAATATGCCACAGGGCAATCTGGTCATGGGTTTTACCACCCCCAAAGCTGRTCTCCAGGCGGATAATCGGAGAACCAACATTAGCCCCMGTCAGCCTCCCGAAAACTTCCCGAATTACAGTCCGTATCCCCTCGGTGGGAAAGGTGTTGGCAAAAAATACTTCCGCATCCTGGTACACTAGGGGGGCTTTTCCCTCCACCACTGGGCGGATTTTGGCGGCGAAAATGTCTTCGGTTAGTTCCCCTTTTTGGATTTCGCCTCTGGGAATGCAAGTTGTGAATACTGATGGCAACATTTAACTATTTCCCATGGCAAAATGGGACTCTACACTTTCTCGGACAGCCTACAGGCGATCGTCGCACTTTCTGCCCCCAAATACTGCCCTTTCATACCAAATCATAAAGCAGTTCCCCTGGCAGTGCTAGTCTAGGAGTCCGGCGCGACCGTTTTCCTCACTCGCCTGATCGGAAGGTTGGCTATCAAAATAGTCGATCTTTGGTCGCTTTCTAACCCAAATTCTGAGTCATCTGTATCAATTTCCACATACCTAGATACCACCTCCAAAATCTCCCGCCGCATAGCTTCTACAACTTCTGGAGATAAATCAGCGCGATCGTGGGCGAGAACTAATTTTAACCGTTGTTTGACCGCATCACGACTGTTCGGCCTGTTGCGGTTCACAAATTTGTCGATAAATTCATTAATTTTCATTGCTGTTGCTACATTATCGAACAGTGGATCAAAACCTACACCTGGGCGATAAATATCTCGATGATCCAATACTCCGCACGTCCCTAGTAACCTCTTGAGAAAGCCCCCAGACCCCTACCGCCCCGGCGATGAGTTATTCAAAGGGTTACTACATAATCTTAGACGACAACAGCCTACGCAGTCGCGCAAAAAAACCAGGAGGCGCTGGGTCTAACTCCATAAACGGCACTTTTTCCCCCTCCAGACGACGGGCAATATTATTAAAGGCTGTCACCGCCGGAGAAATAGTTTCCGTTAATACCAACGGTTCACCCTTGTTAGTCGAAACAATTACCTGTTCATCATCAGGAACTACACCCACCAGCGGAATCGCTAGAATTTCCTCGACATCTTGAACCGACATCATATCATTAGCTTTTACCATCCCCGGTTTAATCCGGTTCACTAGCAGCCGTATCCGCTTGATACCATTCGCCTCCAATAAGCCAATCACGCGATCGCCATCTCGCACCGCTGATATTTCCGGTGTCGTTACCACAATAGCCTCACTGGCGGCGGCGATCGCATTTTGGAAACCTTGTTCAATACCCGCCGGACAGTCAATCAAAATATACTCGTATTTCGGAGTCAGTTGGCTGATTAACTCCTTCATTTGTTCCGGTGTGACGGCATCCTTCATCCGATTTTGAGCCGCTGGTAACAATACCAACTTCGGTTGGCGCTTGTCTTTCACCAAAGCCTGTTCCAGACGACACTCCCCTGATAGGACTTCCACCGCTGTATATACAATCCGGTTTTCCAGTCCCAGCAGCAAGTCTAAATTTCTCAAACCAAAGTCAGCATCAATCACCACAACTGAGTGTCCTCGTTGGGCGAGAGCCATGCCAAGATTGGCTGTAGAGGTAGTTTTTCCGACTCCTCCCTTTCCAGAGGTGACAACTATAATGCGACTCATGGGGGTTATTAATTAGTTAACAGTTAGTAATATTAACGATCGCTACATGGGCAACAAATGCGATCGGATAATAGCAGATTCGATCACCATATCCAACAGCAATAGTATTACACGCCCGCATCACTAGAGGCTTGACTGATTTGCCAGAGTTTCACTCGCCCCAATTCCGTAGCCCGGCTAATACGGATGCCTTTCGCCGTCATATAAGCTACTTCCGGGTAAAATTCCTCCGGCGGGTTTTCTGGACCACGCGCCACCCGATCCCCTATGCGGATCAGCATCGGTTCCATTTGCAATGCCATAATCATGCTTTGTAGGTTCCCCTTAGCCCCAGCATGGACGGTTCCCCGCAAACGGCCCCATATCATTATATCCCCATTCGCAACTATCGAACTACCTGGGTTCACATCTCCCACAACTACCACCGTCCCCGGATGACGTATTTCTACCCCCGATCGCAAAGTCATTTTTAAGTATAGGGGTTCCGCCTCTACTGTAGTCCTTTCCGTTTCCGTTTCCTTTTGGCTTAAATGGCTCCGATCCGATTCGCGATCGACTGAATATCCCGCCGTCGCCGCCGCCACCGCTGTTTGCGCCCTACTTGTTCTTACCCGCTTTAGCTCTAATTTCGCTCCCGTCAGGATATCTCTAATGTCCTGCAATTGACGACTGTCTAACAGCCGATTTTCGCTGACTAGATGCACTTCTAGCCCCTCTTCCCAGCTATGTTCCTCCCCGGTGATCCGATGTTTCAGTTGTTGCAACAAATCCCCCCAACTGTTGCTGGTAGAGTTCTCAGAGCGATCGCCTTCTTCTGGTGGTAAAATCAGCAGCACATTCTCCCCTTCCCGTTTAAACCGGATTTGGGAATTGCCATCACTCAGCGAAAATACTTTTGGGGTTTCTTCAGACATATTCAGCAAATTCTTAAACCGAGAACTTTTGACCCACAATCATCACCAACAACTCACTGTCCACTATCCCATCCCCAATGTCAATATGTTACCAATCGAGATTTCCCAAACATGGACTTTCATTATCAATTTTTTTCGGCGGATGTCTTGACTTTTAATCAGTCTCAGATATATTATTATATGATGGGACTGTTTATAATTTTTTTTGGTATGCAAATATCTCTATTATGAAACTTGACACCTCTATAGTAGCATAAAATGCTCTCCCCTGTCAACCCTTTTCTAACAGGGGAGACGAGAATTTGAGTGATTTAATACTTGCGTTCCTGTGGTTCAAACATAGTAATAGCCACAGGACGATAAGCCAAATCAATACCAGCCTGGGAATAGTAAGCAAGAGTATGCTTGAGGAAATTCTGGTCATCGCGGGTAGTATAATCCTCGCGACTGTGAGCCCCTCGACTCTCGCGACGGTTGAGGGCAGAAGTCAAAATCATCTCACCCACAATCATAATATTCCGTAATTCCAAGGCTTCAATAACTTCTGTATTCCACAATTTCCCCCGGTCATCCAAATAGATATTTTGGTAACGTTCGCGGCATAGCTGAAGCTGATTTAAGCCCTCCTGCATCACATCTTCAGTGCGAAAAACTCCACAATGCAAAGTCATAGCGTCCTGAAATTCTTGCCGTAGTTGACCAATGCGACAGTCCCCCGACTTATCGAGTAATTCCTGTACCTGATTTTTAGCTTCTTTAATATAGTGCGCTTCGTTGACAGTGGGCAATTTACGGTTTTGTACAAATTGTGCGATCGCCGCCCCCGTGCGCTTGCCATAAACCACACACTCCAACAGAGAATTACTACCCAAACGGTTAGCCCCATGGACAGACACACAAGCCGCCTCACCCGCAGCAAATAACCCATCTACCAAACTATCAGCACTAGCGAGAACCCGACCATCAGTATTAGTGGGAATACCCCCCATAGAATAGTGAACCGTAGGACGCACAGGCATAGGTTCAACCACCGCATCAACCCCCACCAAACGATGGGCTTCTTCCCAACAGAAAGGAATGCGGCTCATAATTTTTTCCCGCCCCATGTGTCGCAAATCCAGATACACAAACGGGCCCCCCGCAGTGCCATCACGATGAATACCCCGTCCGGCACGAATTTCTAAAGTAATTGCCCTAGAAGTAATATCACGGGGGGCTAACTCCATTTTACCGGGGGCGTAATTTTTCATAAAGCGATCGCCCTCACTATTAATCAAATAAGCCCCTTCACCGCGTACCGCCTCAGAAATCAACACACCCACCGGATAAAGGCCTGTCGGGTGAAACTGGACAAACTCCATATCCTGTAACGGTATCCCCGCCAAAGCCGACATAGCCAAACCATCCCCCGTAGAGGCAAAATCATTAGAAGTAGTGTTAAAAGCCCGACCATAGCCACCCGTAGCGAACATCACCGCCTTAGCCCTAGCCACTTGGATAGTACCATCAAGGATATGATACATCACCACCCCTTTCGCTTCCCCCTCTTCCAGAATCAGGCGCATTACATACCACTCATCATAGATATGCACACCGTAGCGACGCAGGTTATTAACTAACTCGTGGAGGATAGCGTGTCCAGTTTTATCAGCCGCGTAGCAAGTGCGGCGGTGGGTATGACCACCAAAAGCCCGTTGGGCGATACGACCGTCCGGGAGGCGCGAAAACAAAACCCCCATGTGTTCCAGGTCAATAATTACATCTGGGGCCTCTTTCGCCAGAATTTCCACAGCGTCTTGGTCTGCTAGGTAGTCTGACCCTTTCACCGTATCAAAGGCGTGGGCTTCCCAGGTATCTTCAGGGTCAACATTATTGAGAGTCGCCGCGATACCTCCTTGGGCTGCTACGGAGTGGGACCTAATGGGGTGCGTTTTAGCTATAACAGCAATATTTAGGCTGGGGTCAGTCCGGGCTATCTCAACGGCGGCGCGACTTCCGGCTAAACCACCACCAACAATAATTACATCATGTTCTAGCATAGTTCTCTAGTTTGTTCGATATTTGCACATACTCCATAGTTAAACAAAAAAAAACCTCCCTGCCAAAAGGCAAGGAAGTCTTTAGGGTTGACTGACTGCTATGGTGTCCTAACTGGTCGCTTGCGCTGGCTGTTCAGATGCCTTAATTTCCTGATCTGTTCCTGTTTCTGACTTGATGTCTGTGGGTATAAATTCGATATGATTTAACAACGTGGTAACGAAAGCAAACAGCAGAAAGGGCAGCGATAGCACTACAATCAGTCCTAGCATGGTCAGGGCGAAAATTTGCTGAGAACTACTCCACAAGGCTAGGGAGGAGGCTAGGGCGATGAAAATGACGATCAGCCAAATCATGATTTGACCGTAAATATCGCCATAGGTCAGGGTACAGTTGAGCCGGTATTTCTTGAACTTTTCCATCTCAGTTAATCTCATGACTTCTAAAATTCTAGGCTAAGGCTAAGATGAGGTTTTGGAACATTTCTCAATATTTTCACAAAACTTGTAATTAAACTTTACATTGCCCCTGGTGGCTTCTGCTTGGGGTCGGTTCGGCAGCCCCGGTCAATCTTCACCTATGGAAAAACCCCGCCGATACGGTTTTATTTCGGCTTCGCGAACTTGAAAATTAATGCGATCGCTCATATTTTCACGGGTGGCTACTTTCAGGGTAAAATCTCCGATTTCGGGCTGCCAAAATATTGATTTGCTCGTAGTTGTGGCTATCTTATTATCATTAATAAACCATTGGATTTCTTGATTGTCAACTCCCGCCACTTTCAACTCTAGAGGGGAATTATGACCCGCAGCGACTAGGAAATAATCATTATTTTGAGGCAATACAATCCTTAGTTTTCCCGAACTTAAATGAGGCGCTTCCTGTTGCGAGAGCCACTCATTATATTCTGCCGATAACTCCCCAGCTACAGACGGGTTATCATAATTCTTGATATCCTCTGGATAGAAATATTCTAACACAATTCCTGACCCACAATCATCGGTGGGTTTCCATCCCGTATGACTACAAATCGGCAATTCAACTAATCCCTCTGGCGGCGTAAAATTATCCGGTTTTTTGTCTTTATGAAGATACATCATAATCTGATTCCATAACGGCGCAGCACCCATGACACCGGAAATATTTTGCATGGGCTGAGAGTCGAAATTTCCCACCCAAGTTGCGACGGTGTAATCAGTAGTAAATCCTACCGTCCAAGTATCTCGATAATCCGAAGAAGTTCCCGTTTTTACTGCTACCAGAAACGGTAAATTCAACACCGAATTAACCCCAAAAGCTGAAGCCCTAGCATGGGAGTCCGCCAGCATATTTACAATTAATTCCCAACTGGTGGCTGTATCCATTTGCATACACTCCTGTTGACATGGGGGGGGAATTTCTGGGGAAATTGTAGTCACCAATGGCGTGAACTTTCCCCGGTTCGCAAAAGTTAAATAAGCCTGGGCTAATTCCCAAAGACTCACCTCCCCACTACCCAAACTTAACCCGAGTCCATAATGTTCTGCTTCTCGGTCAAGGTGGCTAAAACCTAATTGATGCAACCGTGATAAAAACTCACCTACACCGACTTTTTCTAAAACTCGCACAGCCGGAATATTTAAGGAATTACCTAAGGCAATTCTGACCCGCACTGGTCCTAAAAAGGTTTCGCTATAATCAACGGGTGTATACAGTTTAGCACCCGGAATAGCATAATAGGTGGGAACGTCTGGGAGTATGGTATTCGGTCGGATAATTCCTTGGGCGATCGCTAATTGATATAAAAATGGCTTCAGGGTTGAACCCGGCTGTCGCCAGGCTTGAACTCCATCATTTGAGCCTAAATTTTCCCAATTAAAATAATCAGGAGAACCTACATATGCTAAAACTTCCCCCGTGTGATTATTAATTACTATAGCCGCCCCATGATTAACATTTTGACCCCCTAAAGAAGTGACTACATGACGGACTTGGGTTTCTACAAATTGCTGGAGAGTCCTGTCTAAAGTTGTCCGAATTTTGGGGCTGGTAATTTCTGCATTGGACAGTTGACTAGCTACCCAAAATAAAAAATGAGGCGCGGCGATAATACCCTGTTCACGAGGGGCAATTTTCAGGGTTTCTCGATAGGCGCGATCGCTTTTTTCTGGGGTGATATACCCATCTTCTACCATGCGATCTAAAACATATTTTTGCCGCTGTTTCAGCCCCTCCCAATTAAAATAAGGATTTAGATCCGTTGGGTCGTTGGGAAGTCCGGCTAATACACTGGCTTGCGATAAACTTAGGTCAGAAGCACCTATACCAAAATAAGTCCGCGCCGCCGCTTCCACGCCATACAAGTTACCACCCATAGGAATACGGTTAATATAAGCTGCTAGAATTTCGTCTCGGTTCATTCCCGCAAATAGTCGCCAAGATAACCAAATTTCACTGACTTTGTGCGGGAGTGTATGGGGTGAGGGTTCTAACATTCGCGCTAGTTGCATGGTAATAGTGGACGCGCCACTAACTATCTCTCTGGCTTGTATGGCTTCCATGACCGCCCTCACTAGCGCTATTATATCTACAGCACCATGTTGATAATATCGCTTATCTTCTGCTGCAATAATAGCCTTGATAAAATACGGGGAAACTTCGGTTAAAGGGACTACAGCCGTATGACTTTGGTCTTGGCTGAGAATTGTTCCTAATGCTAAACCTTGGCGATCGCTAAATTCCATCGATACCGAATTTTGACGGATATCTTGCGCCCGAATTGGCATGAAATAAGGAATGCTTCTAATTACTACCACTAGCAGCAACATCACTGCTACAACTTTCACCCACCTACTACGCTTCAAACTACCCAAAAATCGCCATTTTAACATTCACTTACCCCCGTTTTCCCTCTCTTCAGAACCTATATTTATCCATATTTATCAATGCGATCGCATTTTATTCCCCATATAGCTGGGGCGGGTTTTTGAAAACAGTCCTGGGGAATTGATAATTAACTGGGGAACCCGCCCCTACAATTCCCCATATAGCTGGGGCGGGTTTTTAAAAACAGTCCTGGGGAATTGATAATTAACTGGGGAACCCGCCCCTACAATTCCTAATGTGGCTGGGGCGGGTTTTTGAAAACAGTCCTGGGGAATTGATAATTAACTGGGGAACCCGCCCCTACCATTAATTATCCATATTTATCAATGCGATCGCATTTTATTCGCCACTTGTTGATTTTTTATTCAATTTTTAAAAAATTGTTCCGACAAATTAGCGCCAACAGCTTGACAAGCACCCGGAACTAATGATATTATATTGACATATTCTTAAATAATGGAAAATTTGCTTAAATAAAAATTTAGCCAATATTCCCATTATCTAAAATGATAGCACGAACTCCCCCAAAAAGCTACCCCCCCAGACCAAAAAAAATTTTCGCAACATTTCTTAACTTTTTGTTACAAAACTTAACATAACCCCGAAAGTAGCTGGGGTGGGTTATTAAAAACAGTCCTGGGGAATTGATAATTAACTGGGGAACCCGCTCCTCCCCTACAATTGCTAATATGGCTGGGGCGGGTTATTAAAAACAGTCCTGGGGAATTGATAATTAACTGGGGAACCCGCCCCTACCATTATATTCATGATTTTCGATTTCGGCTAAATACTTATCTTTTTCAGCCTGACTCAGAAAGGAAGCCATAAAAGAATTTTTGGCTAACTGTATCAGTTGAGAATTGGTAAAATTCAAAGCCTCTTGAACAGCGAGATAATTTTCATTAATATAGCCGCCAAAATAAGCGGGGTCGTCCGAGTTAATAGTTACACACAAACCCAACTCTAGCAATTGTTTAACATTATGGGAGTTGATATCAGGAAAAACCCCCAACTTAACATTAGACAATGGACAGACAGTTAAAGGGATTTGTTGTTGTGCCAAATAAGTAACCAATGCCGGGTCTTCTGTACAGCGCACACCGTGATCAATCCGGGATACCTGCAATAAATTAATTGCTGACCAAATATAATCAGCGCCTGCTTCTTCTCCTCCATGGGCGACAGTTAAAAATCCCTCGGATTTGGCTCGTTCAAATACCTGTTGAAATTTACTAGGTGGATTGTGCAATTCCGCCGAATCCAAACCGACAGCAATAATGCCATCTTGGTATGGTAAGGCTTGTTCAAGGGTATTCATAGCGGCTTCTGCGCTTAAATCTCGCAGAAAACAAAGAATTAAGTGTGAGGAGATATTTAGATAGGTTTTGGCATCTTGTAGGGCTGACTGTATGCCATGGTATACTACAGGGAAATCAATACCGCGATCGCCATGAGTTTGGGGGTCAAAAAATATTTCCGTGTGGCGGACATTCTGCTGATAGCATTTTTGTAAATAAGCCCAAGTCAAATCATAAAAATCCTGGTCAGTGCAGAGGACCTGAGCCCCCTGATAATATAAATCCAGAAAGGATTGCAAATTCGATAAATGATAGGAATTTTGCACATCTGCCACTGACTCAAAAGGTAAAGATAGATGATTTCGTTGAGCCAGGTCAAACATCATCTGTGGTTCTAAAGTACCTTCGATGTGAAGATGTAGTTCCGCTTTGGGGAGACCATAAATAAACTGATTCATATTAGCCTAGGGAAAGCCGTTAACTGTCAATTATAACCTGAAACCAACTAACAAATAACAGAATTAACCAATAACTCCGTACTGGTGATAGATTAAAGTTCCCATATCAATGGTAAGCTAGTCACAGAGTCCTACGGTATGACTCAATGTTTCTCTTGTTACTCCCACACTAAAGCAATGGCACCTAAAATTATTGTTCTGGATGATGACCCCACCGGTTCCCAAACTGTTCATAGTTGTCTGTTGTTGACACAATGGGACGTAGAAACCCTACGGCTGGGACTGAGTGACCAGTCTCCCATATTCTTTATCTTAACGAATACCAGAGCATTAACCCCAGAAGCAGCAGCCACAGTTACACGAGAAGTTACCCATAATCTGAAAATGGCGATCGCCGCCGAGTCTATCCAAGATTTCCTAGTAGTGAGTCGGTCTGACTCCACCCTACGGGGTCACTATCCCATAGAAACCGATGTAATTGCCGAAGAATTAGGCCCCTTTGACGCTCATTTTTTAGTTCCCGCCTTCTTTGAGGGGGGACGGATAACCAAAGGGGGAACCCACTACCTGAAAATAGACGGCGTTGATACCCCTGTACACGAAACGGAATTTGCTCGCGATTCAGTATTCAGCTACCATCATTCCTACCTACCCGATTATGTAGCCGAAAAAACCCAAGGACGCATTAAAGCCGAAGCTGTCCAAATTTTCACCTTGGGGGACATTCGCAACGGGACCCTAGACCGACTGATGCAATTCAGTGATAATCAATGTGTGGGAGTTGACGGCGAAACCCAAGGCGACCTAGACCAATTCGCCTCCGATATCCTAGCCGCCGCCAGCAAAGGAAAACGTTTCCTCTTCCGCAGCGCCGCCAGTATCCTCACATCCCTAGCCTCCCTCGGTCCCCAACCATTACCACCGGAGTCTATGGGAAAATATACCCGAAATAATCAACCGGGAGTGGTGTTGATGGGTTCCCATGTGAAAAAGTCTACTCAACAGCTTGAACAGTTATTGAAAGAATCAGATATCGTCGGGGTTGAGGTAGATGTGTCTCACCTGTTAGATGATAATCCCTCTCTACGTCAAGAGCTACTTAGCCAAATTAGCGATCGCATCTATCAAATCCACCAACAGGGTCAAACCCCTGTAGTGTACACCTCTCGCCAAGAAATCACCTTTGAGAATACCCAAGTCCGCTTAGAATTTGGGGCGGCGGTTTCAGATTTGTTAATGGATATTGTCCGGGGTTTACCAAAAGATATTGGATTTTTGATTAGCAAGGGAGGCATCACCTCCAATGATGTCCTTAGTAAAGGTCTAAGTCTCCCCACCGCGCGACTCTTGGGACAGGTTATGGCTGGTTGTTCAATGGTGAAAACCCCCGCATCACATACCCAATTCCCTAATCTTCCCGTTGTCCTGTTTCCAGGTAATGTGGGTGATGCTAACGGGTTAGTCACTGTCTATCAACGACTCAAAAACCATTGATTGAGGTGCTACACCTGATCAGATACATCAGATAGATCAGTCTCTCCCACCTCCGATGAGTTTTTGCCGTTACCTGGGAGTTCCAAACAGTAACCAGCACCATAAACGGTTTTGATGTAGCGAGGATGACGTGGGTCTGGTTCCATTTTGGTGCGTAAATGGCGAATATGAACCCGGATAGTTTCGATATCATCGTCCGGGTCATAGCCCCAAACTTCCTTGAGAATTTCACTGGGGGCTACGGTTTGACCGTGACGTTGTAGCAAACAGTGCAGTAACTCAAATTCTAGGTGAGTTAGTTTGACTGTCTGATCAAACCAGATCGCCTCAAACCTTTCGGGAACTAGGGTAAGAACTCCATAACTGAGGATCTCGCTGTGTTTAGCCGCTTGCGGAATGCGATCGGTGCGTCGCAATAGCGCGCGGACACGAGCCAGCATTTCTTCGAGTTCAAAGGGTTTAGTTAAATAATCATCAGCCCCAGCGTTAAAGCCTTCCACTTTATCCTGGGTTTGTCCCAAAGCTGTCAACATCAAAACCGGGATCTCTCCGGTGCGTTCATCTCGGCGTAGACGCTGACAGACGGTGAACCCATCGACTTTGGGCAACATTAGGTCTAAAATAATCAGGTCTGGCAGTAGTTGCAGCGCTAGTGCTTGTCCTACTATACCATCGGGGGCGAGGGTGACTTCATAACCAGCCATCTCTAGGTTAATCGCCACCAGCTCTGCGATCGCGGGATCATCATCAATCACTAAAATTCGGGGCATTATCTAAAACTCTGTCTAAGGTTTTCAGCTTTAACCGCCTATAGGGACTAATCCTTCCCTTCCAGGGAGGCTATGCGAACAGCAAAAAGTAGGGGTCGAGAGAGATGTCGCCATCTCCCCCTCCCATACAGAACCGTACTTGAGACTTTCACCTCATACGGCTCCTAATTTGACCGTCTCCTTGTTAAGAGTACAGCATCATCTCTTCATCAAGAGCTGTTTTATTGTCGTGACAATGGCGATGTAATAATTGAATATTCTTGTATTCATCCTTTCCGCCATGGCTTCTAGGTACAATGTGGTCTATTTCAATTAAATCTGATGGGGTAAAGTATTGCCCGCACCAGGTACATCTACCTTTTTGCTTTTTGAGTAGTTTTGCTACATTATTTGGCGTGCCGATTGCTTGTCCTTTCCTGGTTGCCCAATAAGTCCAATTTCCGTCGTATGGTGTTGCGTCAGGGCGTATTAAAGTATGTCTAACAATTGGAGTCCAATTGTGTTTGAATAGATGTAACCCATCTTTGGTTTGGAACAGCCAATTTTCGTGTCTTTTTTTCCCATTGCTAAGTTTAATTGTTCCATGTCTGAAATAATTACTTAGTTTTTCGTAACTTGCCCTTCCGCATCTTGATGCTGTCCATGCCCGTAACATTTGCCAAACTGTTTTGTTTAGCTTATTGAAGGTCTCTGTTGAGACTACCGCTGAATAATAATTTGWCCATCCCCGAATMATCGGGTTTAGATGWTTAATCAGGGCTGATTGAGGTGCAGTTTTAGATTGTTTGATTACACCTTTTATCGCTTATGTGTGGGCAACTGCTTTTTAGCTGGGTTTTATGTGGGTTTTATGTCCGATTAATCGGCTCTTATGTCCCCCTGTTTTTCCAGACTTGTATTTTCCTACTGGGTATTGCCTGATATTGAATCCGAGAAAATCAAACCCAGGTTCTTCTGTTTTGCCATTATACTCAATAGGTTTGAGTGTGTGACCAATTCGAGTCTTTTCGGGTTTAATCTCTAATCCTACAGGTTTTAACCATTCGGTGATAGCAGTTTTGCACTGTTCAATGATTCCTAGGTCTTTGGATATGACTACAAAATCATCGGCGTATCGTATTACCGTGGCAAATGGTTTTTTGTTGGTATTATTAGGATACATTTTTTCTATTAACCTAACCATCCCCAACACTGCGATGTTGGCGAGTATTGGACTTATTACCCCTCCCTGGGGTGTCCCTGCTTCCGTATCCTCAAATACACCGTTATCTAGAACGCCTGCTTTGAGCAATTGTTTCAGGTCTCTT
The DNA here is from genome assembly GCF_046480465.1 of Arthrospira sp. PCC 8006. Taxonomy (NCBI): domain Bacteria; kingdom Bacillati; phylum Cyanobacteriota; class Cyanophyceae; order Oscillatoriales; family Microcoleaceae; genus Arthrospira; species Arthrospira sp. PCC 8006. The sequence goes on along the minus strand of NZ_PKGG01000054.1, from coordinate 3,997 downwards.
TTTAGGCAGCTTGGACAATGAATTTTGGACAGTAGGTAATCATGGTTTATTCGGTCAAAACATTTTGCTATATCAGCATCCAGTACATAATATTCACCCTTGTTGATACTTGAGTAAATTCGTGCTATTGCATCTTGGGCTGACCGTCCGGGACGGAACCCGTAGCTTGTGCTTTCAAATCTCGATTCCCATTCAGGTTCGAGAGCCGACTTAACCAAGGCTTGCCTTGCTCTATCTTGGATTGTGGGTATTCCTATTCCAGCTTTTTTCATCCCTGCCAGGTTTTGGAATCCACACCCGTCGCAGTGGTTTTGCTTTGAGGTTTCCCTTAATGTTCTTGACCAGTTCAAACCTTTGTCTTGGAGAGATTACTCTTGCTCCATCAACACCGGCTGTCTTCTTGCCTTGACCCGCTTGGGGGGCGGGTTTATTAAGCTGACTGTTGGGAAGCATGACTGACCGTGGAACCCGCCCCTACAGCCGCACTGCTAAGAGCCGGGCGTAATATGATTTCGCCAGTAGACGTTGCAACCTTCTAACCTTTGCATCCTGTCCCGATTTAGCTGCTTGRAATATACTCTTTTGGAGCTTGAAAACTTTCCGTTGAACCTTAGTCCAYGGGATKGYCTTCCATGCGTTGTTCGTAGTCTTGATTGGTTTKGATTTCCCAAATCCTTTCTTTAAACTCGCTATCGCCATTTGTACACCTACTTGACTCTATTTCTTTACAATCAAACCGTGACCCGTTAGCATATCCCTACCATTACAGTCGGGCGTTGGCTTCTGGTCACATCTCACCCCCTAATAGGCTTACGCTTACACTTTCACTACTGACTTTCTCGACCAGATTATCAGAGCCTAAGAGGGGTTAAAACGTTCCGTTTATATGGGCATTCCATCTTTAGATTTGTCCTTTCCACCGGGGTACTTTTAAAGGTCTGTGTAGGTAGTCTAACGAAGCTCCTACTTTTCCCCTTACTCTTTTGAGTGCAGCGTATCAACCTATTTTTCGCTACTTAATTCTTACGATGGTTCAAGCCGGACATTCGGTTTCCCTAATCATGGATGGTTGGCAGTGGTCTCGATTCTGGTGTTAGGTTCCACCTCGGAGCCTTCCGTTCCCCGCTTCAATCCTGGGGTTGTGGTTCCCAAAATTGGGGGTGGCTATCGCCGTTACCCTAATTTCCTAACTTTACTTATCCATTTCTGGGCTTCCTATAGGAATTTGTATGAGTTAGTTCGTTTTGACCTTGGGTTCCCTGCCTTATTTGGTATATTTCTATACCGAATGTTGGGACATATAAACAGTTATGAGGATGGTCAGGAGTGCGCTCCTTATATTCAACCAAGGGGTTGAAGTCCCCACCAGGCGGTTATTTCAGGTATTTCAACCCTATTTCATGCCTGAACGTCTCGCACCGCTAGAGTTAATGAAGTCGAATTAACCGCCCGGGGGCGGCATCAGTCAACACATAGAGATGACCATCAGGACTTTCCCGAACATCCCGCACACGCGCTCGCGATCGCGATCGCTCGTTGGTCTATCACCTCACCGGACTCATTTAATTGGATATGATGCACCGATTGGGATACCAAACCCCCAGCAAACAAATCGCCCCCATGCACGGCTAACCCGGACGGAGCGATCGCCGGTGTCCAGACGATATCGGGGTCAACCATATCTGGATGGGATTGGCGATCGGAAATTCGCCCCCCTGTATATTCCTGACTATGGGTAACAAGAGGCCAGCCGTAATTTTCTCCTCCTTCAATCCGATTCAACTCATCCCCACCACGGGCACCATGTTCCGTAGACCAAACGTGACCCCGTTGGGAATCAATCGCTAACCCCTGAATATTCCGATGACCATAACTCCAAATAGCCGGGTCACTATTAGGGTCTCCCTGCCAAGGATTATCACTCGGAATTGAGCCATCGTCATTCAGGCGTACAATCTTACCCAAATGACTCCCTCGATTTTGAGCCTGTAAGCGAATCAGTTCCCCGTCCAGTTGCACGGGTGGATTCCCCCCATCACCAATCGCCACCAGCAGAGTATCATCAGGTAACCAAACCATGCGCGATCCAAAATGTTGTCCTCCCCGTTTCAAAGGAGCAGCTTGGAAAATCACTTCCACATTCTCTAGGCTGCTTCCCCTCAACTCCCCTCGACCCACTGCCACGCCATTGGCTTCCTGGGTTCCTTGGGAATAGGTGAAATAAATCAACGAATTTTCCTCAAACCGGGGATGAACGGCAATATCCAGTAAACCCCCCTGATTGAGGGCTAAAATCTCTGGCAACCCGGCCACAGGAGTGGGGTCGAGAATGCCATCGCGCACTATCCGTAAGCGTCCTGGTCGCTCAGTAATCAGCATCGTCCCGTCAGGGAGCCACGCTAATCCCCAGGGATGCTCCAAATTCTCAACTACTGTCGTTTGTTCCCACTCCCGATCGAGAGGGATAGATGCACCAGATTCAAGGTCGGTAGATAGGATTTGTGCAAAGCACCGCTCGCAGAGTTGACTGGGTTCTCTGGTGGGGTTTCTACTCCGGTTGGCGTCTCACCGCCGATCAAGAGGAAACTCCCTAGCAAACTGCCAGCAATCGGAGTCAGGGGTTGAATCATCGTGAATCTCATTGGCAAGCGCGTTTATTACATTTCTTCTCCTTTGATAACAGAAGAATTGTTTTGAGAAGATCAGTGCAAAGATTAGGTTACAGATTCATCCCCTACCAGGGGAGGCTTTAGACCCATTTCTTGAGGAACTAAGCCCCTAGCCCCCTGTGGGAGTTAAGTGCTAACTATACACTATTGTTGATTAGATAGCGGCGAAGAACTCTTTAGACTTCACTGGGTCGGGGTTCATGGTTTTGTCTCCTGGCTGCCAACCTGCGGGACAAACTTCGTCGGGGTTGGCTTGAACATATTGGATCGCTTGTAAGGTGCGTAGGGTTTCGTCTACATTACGACCGAAGGCAAGGTTATTGATAGTGGCGTGTTGAATAATGCCGTCTTTGTCGATAATGAACAGACCCCGCAGTGCAATTCCGGCCTCTGGGTCAAGTACGTTGTAGGCGGCGCTGATTTCTTTTTTAATGTCAGACACCAGAGGATAGTTGAGGTCGCCAACTCCACCGGATTGGCGATCGCTTTGAATCCAAGCTAGGTGAGAAAATTCACTATCGACAGAAACCCCTAAGATTTGGGTGTTAATGGCTGAAAATTCTTCAGCGCGATCGCTAAATGCGGTAATTTCCGTCGGACAGACAAAAGTAAAGTCCAGGGGATAAAAGAACAGGACAACGTATTTACCGCGATATTCCAATAACTTAATAGTTTTGAACTCTTGGTCAATCACCGCTGTAGCGGCAAAATCTGGGGCTGCTAAACCAACGCGAATACACTCACTTGTCATGGGTAAATCTCCTAATTCCTTTGAAAACTCAGAATGGCTGAGTTTTCAATTTGTTACGATAAATTAGGGGTCGAGATAGACCTCACGGTCTACCCCTCCCATTCAAAACCGTACTTGAGACTTTCACCTCATACGGCTCCTAGTTTGACCGTCTCCTTGTTAAGAGTACAGCATCATCTCTTCATCAAGAGCTGTTTTATCGTCGTGACAATGGCGATGCAGTAATTGAAGGTTCTTGTATTCATCCTTTCCGCCTTGGCTTCTAGGTACAATGTGGTCTATTTCAATTATATCTGATGGGGTAAAGAATTGCCCGCACCAGGTACACTTGCCTTTTTGCTTTTTAAGTAGTTTTGCTACCCTATTTGGCGTATCGATTGCTTGTCCTTTCCTGGTTGCCCAGTAAGTCCAATTTCCGTCGTATGGTGTTGCGTCAGGGCGTATTAGGGTGTGTCTGACAATCGGAGTCCAATTATGTTTCCACAGTCGRARTCCAKCTCTAGTTTGGAATAACCATGATTCATGCCTTTCTTTCCCGTTGCTAAGTTTAACCGTTCCATATCTGAAATAGTTCCTA
>NZ_PKGG01000146.1:0-13423 GCF_046480465.1 Arthrospira sp. PCC 8006 | reverse complement strand
TGTAGGTATTGCTATGGGAGGTATGGGTTCAGACGCAGCCATTGAAACCGCCGATGTAGTAGTTATGACCGATTCCCCCTCTTATGTCAGTCGTGCGATCGCCATCGGACGAAAAACCCGCCGCATTGTCTGGCAAAATATCGGTTTAGCTATGGGAATTAAAGGCTTTTTTATCATCTTAGGAATTTTCGGACTAGCCACCATCTGGTCAGCAGTATTCGCCGATGTAGGAGTAGCATTATTAGCCATTCTCAACGCCACCCGCATATCTGGTAAACCAGTTAATTGATACCTGTCCACCCCTGAATTGTCATGCAATCAAAACTCAACTATCAGCGCTTTGTCAGATATCTGGCAGAATAGGGGGGTATTAAGTTTAGATGCAAATTGGCTTTTATGTCGCTTATCTCTGCTAAACCAGCTTTACTTGTTCTGATTGACGGCACCAGCTATCGCGGTTGGTCCTTTGGCGCTCCAGGTACAGTTGTAGGTGAAGTGGTGTTTAACACCGGAATGACAGGTTATCAGGAAGTTTTGACCGATCCCAGTTATTGTGGTCAGATTGTCACCTTTACTTATCCTGAATTAGGAAACACAGGGGTTAACCCAGAAGATGAGGAGTCCAACAGACCCCAAGTCCTAGGTGCGATCGCCCGTAATATTTGCAGCCGTCCCAGTAACTGGCGTTCTACCCAATCCTTACCCGACTATCTCAAAGAACATAATATCCCCGGCATTTATGGCATAGATACCCGCGCCTTAACCCGCAAACTGCGAACTGTCGGGGCTATGAATGGTGGCATATCTACCGAAATTCTCGACCCCGGAGAATTGTTATCCCGAGTCCAACACGCTCCCAATATGGATGGGTTGAACCTAGTTAAAGAAGTAACTACACCAGAGAGCTACGAGTGGTCTGAGTCCACCGATACAGTTTGGGAATTTAGCCCCAGCTTGGAATCAAAAGAGAGCCCAACACCATCCCCCCGTTATACAGTAGTTGCCATTGACTTTGGAGTAAAGCGTAATATTCTGCGTCGCCTAGCCAGTTATGGTTGTCGGGTCATCGTAGTTCCCGCCAGCACCCCCGCCGCCGAGATCCTCAAATATAATCCCGATGGCATTTTCCTCTCTAACGGTCCAGGAGACCCCGCCGCCGTTTCCGAAGGTATTTCCACAACCCAGGAGTTACTCAAAAGTAACAAACCAGTATTTGGCATCTGTATGGGACATCAAATCCTCGGTTTATCCCTGGGCGCGAAAACCTTTAAGCTAAAATTCGGACATCGGGGATTAAACCAACCTGCTGGTTTAGAAAAGCGTCAGGTGGAAATTACCAGCCAAAATCACGGCTTTGCTCTCGATCCTGATAGCCTAGCCGAGGATGTAGAAATAACCCATCTGAACCTGAACGATCGCACCGTTGCTGGTCTCAAGCACAAAACCCTACCGCTATTTTCAGTTCAGTATCACCCAGAAGCCAGTCCCGGTCCCCACGACGCTGATTATCTGTTTGAGCAATTCGTCAAGGAAATGGAAAAAGCCAAGTAATTACCTGAGCCAGATTATTGGGGGGACAAACCGAGCCAAGTCCCCCTGTCTGTTGTCATCTCAAATTCAAGCCAACGGAATCAGATACCATAGACAATTATGGCAAAAATGGAATATACTAATGAAGCAGTATATGTGCTATCCAGTTAGGAGGGGGCTATTCCTGAGCAACTACACCTGACCGTTAGCCTCAGAGGGACTCGCGACGTTAAAGATAACTATCAAATATTTCGTCTGACCGGATTACTCGATGCCTTCTCAGAAGGTACGTTTCGGAAAATTATGTCTAAGTGTATCGATAATGGACCAAAACACATTGTGTTGGATCTTTCCCAGATAGACTTTGTAGACAGTTCCGGTTTGGGCGCTTTGGTACAACTCGTCAAGAAGGCTCAGACTAACGGAGGAACTTTACAAATTGTTTCTAATCCTCGCGTCACCCAAACCGTGAAACTGGTTCGTTTAGAAAAGTTTCTATCTCTACAGCAAACCGTTGAGGATGCTGTGGCGGCGGTCCCAAAAAGTTGAGTGATTGCTAGGAGTCTACCTATTTCCAGTAGACCGATAGGGTGTTTCCTGTCGGTCATGCTGTTTGTTGATTAAAAATTGCCTAATCTTCGAGGGTTTTTTAATGAGACCTCCTTCATCTCCCCATCGCAAATCTGGCCCGAACCGAGGAAAGGTTAAGCCTTCTTCATCTCGATCGCATTCTCCTCGGGAAGATAAACCAGCTATCCATCCCCGTCGTCGCGATCGCCCTGTGGCTTCAGCAGAGACAGAACCGCCAGAGGAAGATCTAATTTATGGTCGCCACACAGTCTTAGCAGCCTTAGAAAACGGCCGATCGCTTAACCGAGTTTGGGTAATTTCCCAATTGCGCTCAGATACCCGGTTCCAACCTCTATTACAAGAGGCGAAAGCCAAAGGCGCTATTGTAGACGGAGCCAGCTATCAGCGCCTAGACCAAATTACCAGAGGCGCTAGCCATCAGGGAATTGTCGCACAGGTTACACCTTATAAATATTGGGATTTAACCACCCTAATCACCCAGGCTAAATCTGCCAATAGCCAACCAGTCCTAGTCGCCGTTGATGGTATCACTGACCCCCACAACTTAGGCGCGATCATTCGCACCGCTGAAGCGATCGGAGCCCAAGGCTTGATTCTCCCCCAGCGGCGGGCTGTTGGTATTAATGCTACAGTGATGAAAGTGGCGGCCGGAGCCCTAGAGACTTTCCCGGTAGCGCGGGTGATCAACCTTAACCGTACTTTCACGGAACTTAAATCAGCCGGATTTTGGATTTATGGCACAGTAGCCGGGGAATATCAACCCCTGTATAAAGCTGATTTAAGCGGGGCGATCGTCCTAGTAGTAGGTAGTGAAGGGGAAGGGTTGAGTCATGCGATCGCCGAAAATTGCGATGTGCTACTTTCTATTCCCCTGTCAGGAGTAACCCCTAGCTTGAATGTCTCAGTAGCCACTGGTATGGCACTTTATGAGATATTCCGCCAGCGTCAGAGTCAGAGTCAGAGTCAGAATCAGAATCAGAATCAGAATCAGCATCAATAGCGATCGCTGCTGAAAATATGGAGTAAATTATTCGGTAATTACAGGTTCTTGAACCAAAACCCCCAGATCCGCCGATTCCAATAGTTTACTCCAAGCCTCTGAGACTGCCGGATCAGCATTACCATGAGACCGCAACTGAGCCAAAGTTGACATAGCATCAAACCACAGTCCCGCCTTTAAATATAGATCCACCTTCTCTAGTGGACTGGTTTGGTTAATTTGACTGGCTAATGCTGGGTCGATTTCTGCCCACCGGATGCCACCTTCGACTATGATATCCTCCGAACGGTCATCAGGATTACAAACGATGGAAAAGTACCACTTGTAATTATTGTTGGTTTTAATGTTMTGAGTGCTGTGTGATGGTATAGTCACACCCATAATTCCCCCTTGACCTCCGATTTTCAGGGTCTCTTCATAAATCACCGTGTCATTGGTGTTATCAATCAGCACAAACTCGGCTGTCTGGGTAGTTTCCATAGCAGGTAAGTAAAAATATAACCTAGGAGAGGCTTGAGCCGTTAACCCTATTGATCGAGAGGGGGCGATCGCCATCAAGGGAGTTCGATCAAATCTACAATTAGGGTTGCTACTCCTAGTCCCTCCTCCCACCAAGCGACCTGGTGGCTGATCACCATCAGTAGCTACCACAGATTCTATAAAAGGTGGTGTCATAGAAACCGTTAACACAGACACCGTACCCAGGATAACCCCTATCGGACCCGCAAAAAGTTTAAGTTTCAGAGTTATATCCCGATTATTCCCTGATTCCTAACATTATGATTATAGCAAGGTGGTTAACAGACAGTCATCAGTCAAATTACTGATATTCAACCATAGGAAGTTACAGATATTGAACGCCATACATAACCGAGTCCCCTAGATGTCCCACTATTTTGAGTACAAATAAAATTAGCTTATTATGATTGCAAAACGTTTTAAGCATTTAAATAGTCAAATTAATCGCTGTTGGTGTCGGTGTGTTAAATACATTGCCAAGAAACTATCATCCATATTCACTGATTACAAACAACCAATAAATCCGCATTTCTTATCAGTAAAACAGCTAATTACTATCATCCTAGCCAGCCTATTAACCACAGGGTTAATATCGGGGATTAGGTCTTGGGGAATTTTACAACCCCTATAATTAGAATCCTTTGATAGAATGATGCGCTTAAATAGTCATAATATTCCTGACCCTCGCCTACTAATTGTAGAGATTACAGAAGCAGATATTCAAGCTAACCAAAAGTGGCCGTTTTCTGATGAAATCTTAGCCCAAGCCTTAGCGAAACTGCAAGAATATCAACCTAGAGTCATTGGCTTTGATATTTATAGAGATGTTCCGCAACCTCCTGGAAATTTACAAATTGTTGAACAATTCCAAGCCGATAATATTATTGCCATTAAACAAATCGGAATAGTTGATCCACCGCCATCTATATCAGCCAATCAAGTAGGCTTTAACGATTTAGTAGCCGATTTAGATAATACTATTCGCCGTAACTTAATGTATGTTCGATATGATGGTCAAGAACTTTATTCTTTTGGCGTAAAAGTTAGCCACAAATATTTGGAATATCTCAAAAATCGCCCCATTATTCTTGAAGCACAACCCGGCTTGCTACAAATAGATAAAACTATATTTCCGACACTAGAATATAATTCCGGTGGCTATCAACTACCCCCATCGGAAGTTGGGGGTAGACAAATATTGATTAATTATCACACCAAAACCATAGCTAAAACTATCACGATGACCGAGTTATTAGAATGAGAATTTGACCCAGATTTGGTCAGAGATAAAGTCGTATTAATCGGGACAACAGCCACCAGTTCAAGAGACCTGCATCCCACCCCTTTTAGTCCTGGTCAAACCACTAATCATTTAATGCCCGGAGTAATAATTCATGCTAACATGATTAGCCAAATTCTTAAAGTAATTTTAGCGGGAGAATCTTTATTTTGGTTTTGGCCCATGTGGGGGGAGGTTTTATGGTTGTGGCTTGGGTCATTTTTTGGGGGGATTTTCGTAGTTAAATTTCATCGCCCCCTGTCGTTGGGATTACTAATTAGTATCAGCACGATCGCCCTTTGGAGTATCTGTTTTGTGCTATTTGGTCAAAAGGGATGGATTCCCCTAATTCCCCCAGCTTTAGGCTTATTATTTACTGGTGCCATTGTCTTAGCTTATAAAGTTCTTTATGGTTTATCCTATGATGTTCTTACCGATTTACCAACCCGCAACCTACTCCATCAAAAAATTCAGCGCCTTAGTAATCAGTCTAAATATACCCAAATCGCCCTGTTTTTTTTAGATTTATATCGCTTTCGTCTCATCAATGAAGGTTTTGGTCATGCTATCGGTGATCAACTGCTAATTTCTACTACTAAACGCCTCAAAAAGTGTTTACATTCTCAGGTTATTTTAGCGCGAGTGTGCGGGGATGAATTTGCGGTAATGATGCCGAATATCCAGAATATTGACCAGGCGATCGCCATGGCAAATCAACTGAAAAAAGCTCTCGCCGCGCCCTTTTATCTCAACGGTCAACAGGTATATACCACCATCAGTATTGGCATTGCATATAGTAACCAAAACCCCCATTTAGTTGCCCATGATTTATTGAGAGATGCCCATACAGCCATGTATCGCGCCAAGGCTTTAGGAAACAATCGTTATCAGGTGTATATCTCCACCATGAAATCTCAGGCTTTACAGCAGTTACAACTAGAAGCAGACCTCAGAGAAGCCATTAAAAATCAAGAATTTCAACTGTATTATCAGCCGATTATTGATTTAAAAACTAATCAGATAGCTGGTTTTGAAGCCTTAGTGCGTTGGATATCTCCCCAGCGGGGGTTTGTGTCTCCTGGGGAATTTATCCCAGTTTCTGAGGAGAGTGGTTTAATTATCCCCTTGGGGGAGTGGATTTTATTAGAAGGCTGTCGTCAGTTGGCGATCTGGCATCAAAAATATTGCCAAAATCCCCCTTTTATGTTAAGCATCAATCTATCAACCCGTCAATTTTCCCAAGTTAACTTAATTGAATGTGTTGATCAGATTTTGACTGAGACTGGCGTTGACCGTAATTGCATTAAATTAGAAATTACCGAAAGTGCAATTATGGATGATGTCGATGAGGCGATCGCACTCTTAGAAAGATTAAAAGCCCTAGGTATTAAACTGAGTATGGATGATTTCGGCACCGGTTATTCATCCCTAAGTTATTGGCATCGCTTTCCCATAGATACTCTCAAAGTTGATCAATCCTTTGTGCGTCGGATGGATGACAGCCAGCCAAATACAGAGATTGTCAAAACTATTATTATGTTAGGGCATAACTTAAACATGGATCTGGTCGCGGAAGGTATAGAAGCCGAAGGTAATGTCCAGACTTTGAAAAACCTAAATTGCGAATACGGACAAGGGTATTTTTTCTCCAAACCTTTGCCGGTCACAGCCTTGGAAGACCTGTTAAATAGGACGCTGTATCAATCATGAAACGAAAACAGGTAATGGTGCTATCGTTGCATTATCCGGAACCGGAAAAATGTCGCGTAAATGTATCAGTAGAGAACTTAGTTGACACTCCCCTCCCTGTCTAAAGGGGAGGGGATTCTTGATTCATAGACCCAACTGGCTTTGACAGGATTGCAAAAGCCAGAGTAATGGTCGAATCTCAGTCGCACGTTTGCTACGCAACGTTTCACGAACGGGTCTACGACCCTTCGCGCTTGCCCTAGCGTACACAAGGCTGACTTCAGGATGTTGATCGCAGCATTCCAAATTAGTCACCACCCGCCGAAAATCCCAGAGTCCCATATGCGGCACGGTTGCTCAGGAAGCCTTGAGCCGAAATCGCTTTGTGGAAATGGCGCTCGGACAAAAACTAGCGGGTTCCGGTCGTTTGTTGGACAATACCCAAGTGGCGATCGCCCATCCTGACACTTTTCTAGGACAACTGGAATTGTCAAACGGGTAGGCAATGCCCACCCTCCTACTACGACTTACCCCAAACTCTACCTAAATCTAATACAAAACCAGGTAACAGGTTCTCTCCGGATAACTCAGTTGGATTGGATAGCATTTCTACGTCCGAATCGGCTCGATAAACTTCTACTATTCGACGTTGCGGGTCGATTAACCACCCCAATTTTGCGCCATTTTCTAGATACTCTTGCATTTTTTCTGGCAGCGATTTTAGAGTATCCGAATCAGAACGTAACTCTACGACAAAATCCGGACAAATCTCTGGAAAAGTTTTCTTTTGTTCCTGGCTTAGTGCATCCCAACGGTCTTGACTCACCCAACAGGCATCGGGAGAACGATTTGCCCCATTGGGTAAAATAAACCCCGTGTTACAGTCGAATGCTTTCCCTTGTTGATAATTTTCGTACCAACAATACAATTGCCCAATGATACTAAAATTACGTTCTCCGGTTTCCCAACCCGTTGGTGGATTCACAATTAACTCTCCTGTGGCGGTTCTCTCCAGTTGTAATTCTCGATTACTGGCGGCTAGGGCGGCAAATTGTTCTTGGGTGACGTGAAGTTTCAGGGTTTTGGGGTATGCCAGCAATAGGGTATCGGTTTCCGATGTTTGAGGGGTCTGTACCATTTTGACTTCTCCGATGTAGAGATAGGCTAGTTAAATTTTAGGCGATCGCCCCCACTCCCTCTACCGACATCAGCCGCGATCGCCTCTAACCCAAGCAACACCGGCTTCAACCCCGTGGTTTCCGGTGCGGGGGCTCGAACTCTTTGCCGGTCATCTACGACCGGCGAACTGGATTCTACAGGTCAAGCTGGTGATATCACTATCAATACTAATCAATTAACTATTTCCGGTGATGGGGCGACTATTTTCAGTGCTACACAAGGTAGCGGTCAAGCGGGGGATATTAGCATTCAAACCCGACAACTACAAGTTAATAATGGCGCTCAAATAGTTGCCACTACTCTCGGTGACGGACTAGGCGGAAATATTGACGTTTTGGCGCTCGTCTATCCAGTTAGTCGGAACTTCCCCCACTAGGGAAAATCCCAGCGGCTTATTTACTTCTACCGGAACCCCAGACCGGTTTGGTCAAGGAAGCGCACCCGCCGGAAATATCCAAGTAAGAACTGGACAATTACAAATTTTAGACGGCGCTCGCATTTCGGCATCTAGTCAAAATCAAGGGTTAGGAGGAAGCCTGAATATTATGGCTTCCCAAGGGGTAGAATTTACCGGAACTTCACCGGATGGCTTTTTCCGTAGTGGCTTATTTGCCGAAAGTCGCAGTGAAGGAGAAGGCGGAAATATTCACCTCATCGCCCCGAATTTGCGACTTGACAATGGCGCGACTATTACCACTGAAACACCATCTAATAATGGCGGTAATATCAGTTTGGCGATCGCCGATACCATCACCCTCCGTCGCCAAAGTAGCATATCAGCCACCGCAGGTATAAATAGCGGTCAAGGTGATGGCGGGAACATCGATATCATCACCAAATATCTGTTTGCTATCCCCGTAGAAAATAACGATATAACCGCCAATGCTTTTTTGGGGACTGGGGGTAATATTACCATCACAGCTAGGGGAATTTTTGGCATTGAGTTCCGCCCCGAATTAACCCCCCTGAGTGATATTACCGTTAGTTCCGCCTTTCGAGTTGATGGGGTAGTCACAATTAATAATCCTGATACTGACCCCACCCAAGCACTGTTTGAACTACCCACCGGACCTATTGATGCGTCTCGGTTAGTCACTCTTAGTTGTTTACCAGGGTCCCAAAATAATCAATTTATTGTCACCGGACGCGGCGGTTTACCACCCAACCCCACCACCATACACACCGGAGAAAGTCCCCTCGAAGATTTGGGTAGCATAACTTTAGAATCACCAAATCTACAAGGTAGTGCTACAATTTACCAAGATTTTAGTACAGCAGGCAATTCCATCTTAGTTGAGGCTCAAGGGTTAGTGATGTATTCTGATGGTCGCGTTAGTTTAATTGCGCGTAGTCCTCATGCTTCCTCGTCTTCTATTCCCTGGCTAAACCCTCAATGCCGTCCTACTGTAATTCCCTAATTGTGTTGTGCCAATTCTATGAAATATCCTAGGCGTTTGACTTTTACCCTATTGATTTTATTGGGTTTATTGATTAGCCTGCTGTTAGCAGATACCATCTCGAAACCAGGTTTAACCCAAATTGTCGCCCCAAAACAGACTCCCATAATTAGCCAAGCCTCCGAGGGGTTACAGCAGGAACAACAGGGACGCGATCGCTATCAACAGGGGGATTTTCAACAGGCGATCGCTATTTGGGAGTCCGTCGCGCAAACCTACCACAACCAAGGATATTTCATAGCCCAAGCACGGGTTCTTAGTAACCTATCTCTGGCTTATCAACACCTGGGAAAATGGCAACCAGCCACAGAAGCGATCGCCCGCAGTATCGCTTTATTAGAGAATGCTGGACCCCCTGGCTTATCTGTTCTCGCCCAGGCTATGAATACCCAAGGTCAATTATATCTGGCTATGGGAAAGCCTGAAGCCGCCTTTAGCTCCTGGGAAACCGCCGAAAAGTTATATAATCGCGATCGGCAGCAAATGGGAGTTTTTAAAGCGAGAATAAATCAAGCCACCGCCCTACAGCAACTGGGATTATATCGCCGCGCTTCTTTACTGTTAGCCGATATCAGCAACAATCTTCAGCACCAAGAAAACTCCCGCGAAAAAGCGATCGTCCTCATTCGACTCGGCAACCTACTTAGTACCCTCAGCCGTTTTAATGAAGCCCAAATTATCTTACAACAGGGTTTAACTATAGCTACAAACTTAGACTTAAACTCCGAAAAAATTACCGCCCTAATTGGCTTGGGGAATGTCGCCAAAAACCATCAAGATTATACCACAGCTTTAGACTATTATCAACAAGCCTTAACTAGATCTCCTTCTCCTCAACAGCAGGTAGCTATAGAACTTTCCCAATTAAGTTTATTGGCTGAGACTCAGGACTGGCAAGCCTTTAGTCAACTATTACCAACCACAAAATCTCACCTAGATCAGTTACCATCAAACCACACAACTATCTATTATCGTCTCAACTTAGGACAGCATTGGTCTACCTTTCAACAAGCCCAAAATCCTCAATCATCTTGGCAGAATATTCTCCAACTGTATAGCCAAGCAACTCAAGAGGCGATCGACCTAGGAGACCAACGAGCGCAAGCCTTTGGCTTAGGTTATATAGCCAGTATTTATGAACAAACCCAACAATGGGAAATTGCCCAAAATATTACCCAAGATGCCTTAATCTTGAGTCAACAAATTAAAGCCCCAGATATTTCCTACTTATGGTTATGGCAATTAGGTCGCCTTCAACAGGTACAAGGACAGCCTGAAAAAGCCATATCTTCCTACTTAGAAGCCGTCAACCTAATTGGTTCCCTAAGTCAAGATATCGCCTCCGTCGGTCGAGAGTTTCAGTTTTCTTTTCAAAATAGTATTGAACCCGTGTATCGGGAATTAGTATCCTTACTATTAGAAACCACACCGCCGGGTCAGGTTGTCAGTCAGAATAACTTATCCCAAGCCATTAATGTAATCGAGTCTTTAAAAGTTGCTGAATTGGATAACTTTTTTAAAGCCGATTGTGTCGATGTTGTCAGTAGAAAAATAGATGAAATAGACCCCACAGCAGCCGTCATATATCCAATCATCTTACAAGATAATCTTCATGTAATTATCAGTAAACCTAATCATCCCCTAATTCATCATCAAACTAATGTCAGCAAAACCGAAGTAGACACAACTATCAAGCAACTGTCTCAAGGATTAGTTATTCGCAGCCGTCGAGATTTTTATGAACCCGCCCAAAAACTTTATAATTGGGTAATTCGACCCCTGGCTAATCAAATTAATCCCGAACAAGTGAAAACCCTAGTTTTTGTCCCTGATGGTTCCTTGCGTAATGTCCCCATGGCGACCCTTTATGATGGCGAAAAATATCTCATAGAAACCTATAGCATTGCCATTACTCCTGGCTTAAAATTACTATCCGATAAATCCATCAAACAGCTAGATTTAAAAGTTCTAGCCGGGGGATTAACCGAAGAAAGAGATGGATTTAGTCCCCTGAGTTATGTAGCCGAAGAAATCGCCACAATTCAATCAGAAACAGCCAGCACAGTCCTACTTAATCAAGATTTCACCAATCAATTAATCCGCCAAAAACTAGAATTAACTAACTACCCCATAGTTCACTTTGCTACCCACGGTCAATTTAGTTCTCGCTTAGATGACACATTTATTTTAGCTTGGGATAGTCGTATTAATATCCTGGAATTGGATAGTTTATTGACTGAAAAAACCCTCACAGGTCGTACACCCATAGAATTACTAATTCTCAGCGCTTGTCAAACCGCCTCCGGTGATAATCGTGCCACTTTAGGGCTGGCTGGAATGGCAGTTAAAGCCGGTGCCCGCAGTACAGTTGGCACTCTCTGGTCAGTGAATGACCAAGCCAGTAGTGAGTTAATGAGTGAATTCTACAGATTTTTAAATCAAAAGCCATTCAACAAGTCAGAAGCCCTCAGACAAGCGCAATTAAAGCTATTAAATAATTCCTTTTTCCGCCATCCATTTTATTGGAGTCCCTATATTTTGGTCGGTAATTGGTTATAAACATTTCTCTCTACTGATGATATAATCATCCAACATCCATCTTGACCAAGCAGGTAGCTAGAGCCCATGACCACTTCAACAACTAAAACCTTTATTGACCTATTTTCTGGAGCCGGAGGGATGTCCTGTGGCTTGGAAATGGCAGGTTTTCAATGTTTGTTAGGTGTCGATTTCGATAAATCTGCTATCCAAACTTTTCAAAATAATCACCCTCAAGCTGAAACAATTTGTGGCGACCTGCGGGAAATTTCTACCGAGCAAATTCGGGAATTAATTGGCGATCGCCACATTAACTTAATTTGTGGAGGTCCCCCCTGTCAAGGTTTTTCCACCATTGGAACCAATAATAATCTGGATAAACGCAATTTTTTATTTTTAGAATTTCTGCGGTTTGTTGAACAGCTTAAACCCGACTATATCATCATTGAAAACGTCACAGGTTTATTATCCCGCAAAAACGAAAACACCCTCACATCTATTTTAACTTGTCTACAGAATATCGGATATACTGTTGATGTCCGAGTCCTATCTGCTCATCATTACGGAGTCCCCGAAAAACGCAGGCGCACCATTTTTTTAGGTAATCGTTTCGGCGTACCCAATTTATATCCATCCCCACAATTTCAAGATAATGAACCAGATTTATACTTTCTTCCCGCTGCAAAAACCGTAGGATTTGCTTGGGAAAACTGGCTAACATATCAGGGAAAAACTTACAACCACGACCCCAGAACCGCCCAAATTCCCAATCATTTAGAACGTCAAAGAATCCAGCATATTCCCGAAGGTAAAGGCGTTCGTTATCAACCAGACCAACAGGCTTATTTACCCCCCGACTTATGGTATAATATAGATTGGGAAAAGCTGCGAGAATCCCGATTTAGGGAAACCAAACTTAAACGCCTAGCGCGAGATAGTTATTCTCCCACCATCAACACCAGTCGCACCACCTACTATCACCCCACAGAAAACCGTTATCTGACCCCCAGGGAAGCCGCAGCCATTCAGTCTTTCCCCCCCAATTTCATCTTTTACGGAACCGTAACCCAACAGTGGCGACAAATTGGCAATGCCGTTCCCCCTTTATTAGCCAAAGCATTAGGGGAAGCCATTTTAAAATTAGATTTAAAATTAGATCAATATCAAGATCAAAGGAAAACAGTCAATTCTATTCATAACATTCATGAAATTAGAGCTAAAGCATTCTCATATCGAGAAACAAGAGTTAAGGATGTTATCAAAATGACTCCCGAAGGAATTTTAAGAGAACAATTTTCAATATTTCTAAACGAGGAGAATTTAAAAAACATAAAATTTACATTACCACAATGCGATCATCCTCTTAAATTAATCAATGCAATTGTATTGATTAACAAAGGAGTAAAAGACAATCATGGTTTGGGTTATGAATTAGGCTATAGAGGTAAAGAAAAGTCGGTTAATCGACATGGACAGTTTGTTACTAAATCTTTACATCAACTTGGTTTAATAACCATAAAAAAAGCAAAAAATCACAAAATTGAAATTACTGGTTTAACAGAACAAGGAAGTAAAATTGCTGAGACTAAAGACATAAAATTGCAGCAACGTATACTTATCGAAGCTATGCTCAATAAATAT
>NZ_PKGG01000124.1:0-15143 GCF_046480465.1 Arthrospira sp. PCC 8006 | reverse complement strand
GCTAATAGAACAATTGATGTAGATTCAACTGTGGTTAGAACTACAGGTAATCAAACTTTAACAGGAATTAAAACATTTAACATAACAAATAATCCAGTAACTTTTGCAACTAATGAAAGTTTTCCTGATGGAAATATGCTTATTGATTTTAATGTTTGGAGGGGGTTTGACATCCGCCGGATAGGCTCTAGTGCTGGTTCGGCAAATTTAGTACTAAATAGTAGAGTTGGAGCAAATAGCTGGGCGTTTTCTCATCAAGGGAATTATTCTATGGAATTAGAAGCAGATGCTAATCCTAGAGTATTTATATATCATGGTATTAATTTTCATCAAAGCGATTGGCGAGCTGTTCCTAACGATAGATGTTCAATACAAGTATACAACGGACAGACATATTTTACAAAGAGCTCAACTCTTTCATCATCTGGAGTACATACTAGATTTAGAGTAGGAGGCACAAATGTATCTTATATTAACGATAATGGAGACTACGTTAAAGGTAGCTCTGATATTAAATTCAAAACAATTTTATCAAAACCAACTATAGGGTTAAGCGAAATTAACGCATTGACAGTCACGTGGTTTAAGTATAATGAACTTGCAGCATTTCATGGCTTTAATCCAAGTACAGAACAATTTGGTTTAATTGCTCAAGAAGTACAAAATATATACCCTAACGCAGTTGAAGTGGTTGAAAATGACCATACAGATAGCCCTGAAGTTGACGACAAAAAAATAGATTAYTTAACAATYATGTATGAYAAACTRATACCATTAGTGATTACGGCAATTCAGGAATTATCAGAAAAAATCGACAAATTGGAAAATATGCTAAACACTCAACAATAAATTAACAGATAATGCCTAATGCGCTTAATATATCAGAGAGTAACTGGTTTAAGGTTTATGAATTTAATTTTAGGATAGAAGATGATAGTACTCTACACGGTACTAAAAAATTACCTGACATTTCTGGCAGTAAATTTGTTAGGATATTATTTGACGCTGAAAGTGTACCCGTGTACTGGAAAATGGCAGGGTGGCTTAAATTCTATGCCTACAATGATGTGAAGCAGAATATGATGGTTAAAAAAGAGACTATATGGCATGAATATCAAATAATTGAATCACCGCCGTACAGCAATTTTTACGCTTCATTTTCTCCACTAGAAAGGATTAAATGGTTTACACTTCATTTTTGGAAATTAATATAAATGAACTTAATAATAGTTGAACTAGGATTAATTATTGTCGCGATTATTATCAGTATGTTCATTACGCATACAGGAAACTTACTTATTGAGAATAGGTTAGACGGTATCCAAAATAGCCTAAATTATTTGATTAGATATGTTAATGATTTTATACCATCAACAGTTTGTAAAAAACAGTTAGAAGATAAAAAGCAATCACCCCATCTCCCAATCAACAGAGATGATATTGATGATGATGGTTGGCGTAAACCCTAACAGCTAACAGATAACACCTACCCCAATCACTTAAATGGCCCCCTATGGTTTCTGACTGTAGGGGGTGTCTATGTATTTTTTGCCAGTAGGCCTGTTGCAGTAGGCCTACTAAAAATTTATATGAATGCTTACCCCCCTAGTTTACCCACAATAAACACCCTAAGCCAAAACCTTAACCCGTCTATTAGGGGTAATCATCCCGTGCGGAACTCAGTACCCCTATAAATTGGAGACTTGTCTAGCGGTATGTAGGTATCGGTTTCGATGGGGAATCAATTCTCTAGAATTATGTAGGTATCAGCGAGAGATGACGAAACAAGTCACCAGTTGAAAAGTTGTTTAGGGGTATCGGGTTGGTTCCGGTAGGAGATAGTTTAGATAATGCGATCGCATTTTGTTGGTAGCGAGTAGGCTCCTCAAGATTTCACCAATAATCTGACTACCACAGGGAACCAGGTAGGCGGTCTGATATCTTTGTACATTGATAGGGGTATCGTTGTACATTGATAACCTAGTGGGTTCCCCCTATGGGTTGTTTTTGAGCCATATCCTCCCCCTAACCGAAACAGACATATTAAGGGAACTGACCGTTGCGATAACAGTCAACAGTGACGCTAGGAACCGCTAGGCTTGCTGTTGACGGGTATCGCTAGGGAAGTACCCTATCGGTGTTTGGTTAGGGGGAGATAGTAGGCATTTGACAGATTGATTAAGTTGTGCTTATTGATTAACCCGTCAATAATTAAGATTTGTTACTAAGGGATATGCACTAATCGTCCCGTGTGCTAAGACTCAATGGAGTGCATATTGAATGTAACGGTACGACTAACGGGTTAGTTAATTTCCTCCTATCGCAATAATGATAAGGGTTTAAGTTAATCGGAGAGGGTGGGATTCGAACCCACGAGAAGCTTGCACCCCTAACGAATTTCGAGTCCGTCGCAATCGACCATCTCTGCCACCTCTCCAGGCATTTCCAAGCTCATTAATCATTATAGCATTTCCCAGGGAAATTTCAACAAAAAAGCTGTAGGTCTTGGTTGGCCAACAGACACAGAAAAGCACCCCACTCTAATGCTGCGAACTGGTTGGACTCCATTTTAGAGATCGGCGGTTACTTCTGCTGATTTTCTAATTGCATAGGGATTCGGGATCAACTCCCCCCTGATACTCGCAGGTAAAACCATTTTCACACCAGGAAGCCATATCGACTTCTCGAAGGTGAACAACATCAGAACAACTCGGTTGCCAGATCTGGCTAAAAAAAAAGCCCAAAGGATGGCTCTGCTGAGGTCTAATATGGTTTTGAGCAGAGATTCTGTGTTCCCGGGTATCCCGGATTCTTCTACTAATTCCATTTCTGGCCAAATCCCATGGGCTCCTAACATGATTTTAGCCATCCATTGGGCCCTGGGAAGGTGGGTATCTGAGGTGAGGATTTTTACATGGCGCGCACCCCATTGGGTGAGTAAGGGTTGACTAAACATATAATTCCCGAAGGTGGAGTTGGCACATTTTTCTAACCAAACTCCTTGGCTGGGGGCTTTGTTACGCTCAAATAGCTTGACAATGCAGGGGTCGTCGGAACCTTTAGAAATGATAATGGGGATTTGTGGATATTCTGTGGCTAGTTGGGAAACATAGATTTCTCGGCGGATACTTCCCCCCAATACTAAGAAGGTATCAACGGGTTCTCTAGCGGACGATCGCATTATTAACAGGTGATTGACCAGTCCTAGACTCATGAATAACATTAAGGCGCACGCTGCTATGAGCAAAATTTTGACTCGGCGGCGCGCGCCTTGTCTAATCAACCTGGGGGTGTTCTGAGGCTTACTCATCTAAGGCTTCCCAAATCCTACTGCTATAATGTCAAGTTGTGGAGACTTCCGCCGGCTGATACGGAATCCAATTAATAGCATGAGCATACCCAAAATTTGGCAACAATTTTTTTTCTTAGGTTCCCTAAGTTTCACGGTGACTGTCTGTACGATGGCTGCTGCTGAATCTCCTAGTTACCAACAACAACCCAGGAATGCTTATCCTCAAGAGTTTGTCAGCAATTATGTGAGCAATTGTCGTGAGCGATCGCAGAGGTCAGGGCTAACCCCCCAACAAGCGCAAACTATCTGTCAGTGTACCATTTTTGAGTATCAAGATCGATTTTCGATTGAGGAGTTTGTGGACATCCTACAGCAACTTCAGGAAACTGGACAAGCCCCAGATGAATTGGTGGATGTAGCTTTAACCTGTAGTGCGAAACTGGAAAATAATTAAGGGGATGATGGTAAGGGCGCTATGACTAATCATTAGCGCCCTGAAACCGTCATAAGAAGTCGAAATAACTCGCGTCAATATCCAAAAAGAAATTATCCTGAACAACCGCTAACAGTTGCTGAGTACCATCTAGGGTGGTCTGAATAATTGCCGTTCCTTCTGGTAGACTAACATTGGTAGCAACAGATAGCTCCTGGGATGGAACTAATTCATGATTTTCTCTGCGTCCCCGTAACATCACCGTATCTTTCTCTGGGTCAAAATCACCGATCAGGGTGTAACCTCTTCCGGCGCGACTTATTCCCACTAGGGTATCATTTCCTTGGTCACCAAATAACAGATCATTACCACTACCGCCCACTAGGTAGTCGTCTCCCTGACCGCCATAGATGGTATCATTACCGCCGTCACCATAAATTGTATCATTGCCCTGGTTGCCAAATAGCAGGTCGTCATCTGCGCCACCGTAAATGATATCATCACCGATATCGCCGAATATGGTATCTCTACCTTCAGCCCCTGATAAGATATCATTACCCTGACCGCCATAAATCAGGTCATCTCCCCCTTGACCATCTATGAAATCATCACCCATAAATCCGTAAATGGTATCATTACCGCCGCGACCTAGGATGACATCATTCCCATTGGTCCCAAATAACTCATCGTCGTCGTTAGTACCAATTTGAGTCGTGGCTGGACTCAGGGGAGGCAATTGATCAAAATGATTCTGAAGCAGGAAAACATTATTGCCAGGACCACCAAATAAGGTATCTATCTCATCTGTCGATACACGGGGAGGTACAGGGGTTGACGGGGTTGACGGGGTTTCGGTATTGGTTAGATTTTGAATTAGGTCTTCCATGGGTATAAAAAATAAACAACAACTCGGACTTGGACTATGTTTTCTGCTACCCTGATTTTAGCTCAGGAAACCTGGCTAAAAATCCGATATTTGGGTCGGCATGGTCATTTACTTGTACAACATGAACATTCTGGCGATTTATTAAGAAAATATAAAATAATTTTCCTCTAAATCAAAGCAGAAAACGTCCTTGACTAGGGCAATTAAGTCAAAATCTCCTTGGCGATTTTGGCCGACAATTGCTGTACCGGGGGGTAATTGTTCGGGGGAAAGTTAGAGTCGAAAAGTTCCTCGGAAGTCCGTTAACTGGATGATATCCTCATCCAGAGCAAAGTGATCAATTAATGTATAACCAGGAACTCGATCGCTAATACCCATTAAGTATCATCCCCCCTATCACCCAATAACAGGTCGCTACCTGTTTCACCCACGAGAGAGTCATTACCTTGACCTCCGTAAATGGTATCATCATCTCGGTGCTAGTATTAGGTATGTACCAAAGTTGAAGACAGATTCAAAAGCGGCTAACCACGGTTCAAGTGTCGTGATTGTAGACCACAGTTTGTTGAAAACCCCACCAAAAAAGTGATTCACCAAGGAACACGGTCTCTGATTGACCGTTTGCGGACTGAGGGAATTCCCCAGGCTGGAATAGCAGGAACCGTCCAAGTGCCTGAACCCTGGCTGCCAAACTACGTTAATCAGAAATATGTCTCTGTACGCCGCCAAGTCCAGGTAAGGCGCAAAAAAAAGGGGGTTTAACAATACCTTGAGGCAAGGAGTGTCTCGCTTAGTAGGCAAGGCCTTGTCCTTTTCCAAGTGTTGGCAGAATCACATTAGTGCCTAATGGTATTTTATCGATCGCCACAAGGCATCATTACTTCTTTGAGGAATGCCAAAAAGTCCCATATTTATGGATTTCGGTAATAATTAAAACTGGAGACTGTGTGATTTTCATCATAGCAATTAGTTCCCCCTCAACCAAAACTCTAGCGGCGCACAATCAAACACCCATTCTAACCCAAAATTATTGATGGTTTTCACCATAATAATATCATCAAAATTCACCTGGTTTAACTTGCAGACAAAATGCCATTTTATCTCCGGGTTATTTTCCCCGGTAATTGTTTCCCGATAAACCAAGAGAGTATTTTGATAAACCAAAATTTCGGAAACCTGACCACGGGGGTTAATTTCGGAAACCCAACCCCCCAATTCCAAAACGCCATCAGCGGTAAGATTACACTGTTCAATTTTTCCGATAGGATGATGATAATATCGAAAATTCTCCCAAGTCATGGTCGGATTTTTCGCCAAAATATATAGGTCTTGATACCGACAAATTCCCTGGGGTATGCGATGATAAACAGCCTGATGTTCGGAAATATCAGCCATGGTATTAGCGACAAAATTTTCGCCGACATAACTGGTTCCATATTCCCCCAAGTCCAAAGTTCTGCTTTCACTATTCAGACAAAATAATAACTCGGAATCATCAATCATTAAATGAGATGGTAATAAACTGCGGTCATGGACGCTAAACAATAATAAACCATTGGGATTAAGTAAGCCATATAACACCCTCAACCAATGGGAAAAAGTAGCTTTGGGGAGATGGCTAAAAAAAGAACAAGCCAAAATACAGTCAAAACTCTGATTACAAAGATAGTCTTTTGGCTGAGAAGTAGACACAATACCATTGACCCCAAACTGTTCAACCTGAAACTTTACCCCCTCGGCATAAATATCAGAAATCCAGACTTTATCTGAGGGTATTTCTTGCACAAAAAACCTGGTAGAACGTCCATAGCCACTAGCAAAGTCTAAAAATGCACTAATCTTATTAAAACCGCCAAAATGCCAATTAACCACCTGTTTTACAGCATCAAATATGCGAATACCATTGCTATAATAACGAATGATCGCGCGTTCAGGAAAGCCTTGATTTTGGAGGGCAAATAAATACATTTCATCCTGATTGTCAATGGTTCCATTAAAGCGTTCAGGAAACTTAACTTGATTGTTAACAAATGTTTTAATTGCTGGCATTTCTGCACCGGATGTGGTATAATTCATGCAAGATAATCTTCCGATTTGTGATATTTAGCTGGTGGAGACAGTCTAGCAGACTGGTTAGCACATCTCAACCGGAAGGGGGCGGGTCTGGAATGGCGATCATCTGGTGGAGTTGAGAGAAAAGGTGATCGGAGGTTGTAAGATAAGATAAAGCTGTTGTTAACAACCCGATTCAAGATCATGAAAGTCTATGTCTTGCTGTTCAATGCCGGGACTGATAATGAGGGAATCCATACAATTCAGATGGGCGATCGCAATAAGGTGTTAATGTTTGAGGAGGAAGACGATGCCCTCCGCTTTGGTGGTTTGTTGGAAGCCCAAGATTTCCCCAGTCCCTGTATTGAGGCAATTGATGATGATGAAATCAAAGAATTCTGTCGCAGTGTAGATTATGATTGGGAGTTGATTCCGTCTGGGGCTTTAGCAATTCCTCCAGAAAATAATGTGGAGGAGTTTGAGTGGGAAAAACAAGGCAAAACCCAAGACGAAAGGGACTCAGAGGAATCCTCAGAATTTCCATCAGACGAACTCGACAGCATTCGCCGTCGCCTAGAAGGTTTACTTTAGCCTGATCACTTGTGAAGGACGAACAGCAAAAAATGACTAATTTGGAAACGCGGGGCCATTTATTGACGGAACAGGCTAATGCGAGTAGTGAAAACCTCGATCGCCTGACTTCCTTGGAATTAGTGGATTTGTTTAACCGCGAGGATGCTAGAACTTTACTGGCGATCGCCCATGCGCGCGAATCTCTGGCCCAAGCCATTGACCTAACTACACAAGCCCTAAAAAAAGGGGGGAGGTTATTTTACGTGGGGGCGGGTACCAGTGGCCGTTTAGGGGTGTTAGATGCGGCTGAATGTCCGCCCACCTTCTGTAGTCCCCCGGAATTGGTACAGGGGATTATTGCGGGGGGCGCAGGGGCTTTAATTCGTAGTTCGGAGGAATTAGAAGATAGGGTCACGGATGGGGAAAAAGCGATCGCCCACCGCCAAATCACGGAGTTAGATATCGTCCTAGGAATTACGGCGGGCGGCACAACTCCCTACGTTCATGGGGCGCTACAAGCAGCTAAAAGCCGAGGGGCAAAAACCATATTTATGGCTTGTGTTCCCAGGGAACAAGTGACGTTTGATGCTGATGTGGATATCCGCCTTTTAGTAGGTCCAGAAATCCTGGCGGGTTCCACTCGCCTAAAAGCGGGAACTGTGACCAAAATGGCATTAAATATTATCTCAACCAGTGTGATGGTTAGGCTAGGAAAAGTCTACGGTAATCGCATGGTTGATGTGGCGGTGACGAATAATAAATTACGCGATCGGGCGATGCGTATTTTAATTGATTTAACAGGTATGACTCGCCAACAAGCAGCCGAATTATTAGAACGCAGTAATAAATCGGTGAAATTAGCCCTATTAATGTATTGGACTGATTTGGATGCGGAAGGGGGAATTCAACTGCTTGATGAATGTCAAGGACAATTGAGAGATGCGGTGTTAAAGCATCAAAAATCATCATCATTGTGAATAATTATGCAGTCAACTATCTAATCCCCACTCTCAGGTTTTCGTCACTCCCTCACCGCCTAACCCCAGAGGGAGTTAGTTATCAATTATCAATTATCAATTAATGAGTGACTGTAACCCGTCAGAATGGCATGGTATTCTTAACCTGACATATTCCCAAAATCATGGCATTACCCAAGTAGTTGATAAGTATACCACGGCCCCCTATAAAATCCAACGCCCTTTTTATCCGCCAGGTGAGGAAATTTGCCATAGTGTAGCATTACATACCGCCGGGGGAATGGTGGGGGGCGATCGCCTTTCCCAAAACCTGCATTTACAAGCGGATACGAAAGTTTTATTAACTACGGCGGCGGCGAGTAGAGTTTATCGTAGCACGGGAAAAACTGCCAGCCAAAATGTTAAGATTAAACTAGAAAAAGGCGCTTATTTGGAATATTTACCACGGGAAACCATCATTTTTAATGGTGCTATTTATCGTCAAGATTTACGGGTAGAATTAGCCCCAGAAGCGACCTGGTTAGGATGGGAAATTACCCGGTTTGGTCGTTCAGCCAGGGGGGAAAATTTTGGACAGGGAGAGTGGCGATCGCACACGGAAATATGGCAAAATGAGAAACCACTATGGATAGATAGACAATGGCTTCCTGGGGGTGAAACCATTTTAGAGAGTCCCCACGGCTTAGGAGGATGGCCTGTAGTTGCTACCCTCACCTGGGTGGGTGAACCTGTTTCCAAAGAGACCCTAAACCATGTTAGAATGCTGTGGGGTGAACACCAAAGCGAAGGAGAAGCCGGGGCGACTCAACTGTTATCAGGGTTATTGTGTCGTTATCGTGGTCCGTCTAGCCAAGAGGCGATCGCCTGGTTTACCCAAATTTGGCAGTTATTACGCCCCAATTTATCAGGAAAAAACATCACTAAACCGCGAGTGTGGAACGTTTAATAATTTCACGAATTTAAGGAGTTGTGGATGCAACTATCACCCCAAGAAAAAGACAAATTGCTAATTTTTACTGCCGCCTTAGTAGCGGAGCGCCGTAAAGCCAGGGGAGTTAAATTGAACTATCCCGAAGCTGTCGCTTACCTATCTGCTGCCATTTTAGAAGGGGCGCGAGATGGTCGCACTGTGGCGGATTTAATGAGTTATGGAACGACTCTTTTAACTAAGGATGATGTTATGGAAGGGGTAGCGGAAATGGTGGACGAGGTACAGGTAGAAGCGACATTTCCCGATGGTACGAAGTTGGTAACAGTTCATAATCCTATCCAGTAAAACAATCACTATTTAATTAACTATGATTCCCGGAGAAATAATCGTTAAACCAGGAGAAATCGAACTTAATTCGGGTCGCGAAACTGTCAAAATCAATGTGGCAAATACAGGCGATCGCCCCATCCAAGTCGGTTCTCATTTTCACTTTTACGAAGTCAATCCCGCCTTAGAATTTGCCAGAGAAACAGCTAGGGGAATGCGCTTAAATATCCCCGCTGGTACAGCCATCAGATTTGAACCAGGAGACCAGCGAGAAGTCGAATTAGTGACTCTAGCCGGAAGTGGTGAAGTTTACGGTTTTAATGGGTTAATTAATGGCACATTATCACCAGAAGTTAAGCGGGAAAAACGCAAAAAAGATAAGTCCAAAAAAAAGCCTAAGTAAATCTGGGGAGTTAACCCGCCGCCAGCTTAAAAATAGCTATATTGTGATTAATTAGGAGCCAAAAATGAGTTATAGCATGGATAGACAAGCCTACGCGGAAACCTTCGGACCAACGGTAGGCGATCGCATTAGATTAGCGGATACAGAACTATTTATAGAAGTAGAAAGAGACCTAACTACTTACGGAGATGAGGTCAAATTTGGAGGGGGTAAAGTAATTCGAGATGGTATGGGACAATCTCCCATTTCTAGGGAAGATGGGGCGGTTGATGTGGTAATTACTAATGCCCTAATTTTAGACTGGTGGGGAATTATTAAAGCTGATGTGGGTATTAAAGACGGTAAAATCTGTAAAATTGGTAAAGCGGGAAATCCCTATATTCAAGACAACGTTGATATTATTATTGGTCCGTCTACGGAGGCTATTGCGGGAGAAGGTAAAATCCTAACGGCTGGTGGAATTGATAGCCATATTCACTTTATTTGTCCCCAGCAAATTGAAACGGCGATCGCCTCTGGAATTACCACTATGTTAGGAGGTGGCACCGGACCCGCCACGGGAACAAATGCCACTACCTGCACTCCGGGAGCATGGAATATTCATCGAATGCTACAGGCGGCGGAAGCCTTCCCGATGAATTTAGGATTTTTAGGGAAGGGAAACAGCGCCCAACCTCAAGGCTTAGTTGAACAGGTAATGGCGGGGGCTATGGGTTTAAAACTTCATGAAGATTGGGGAACTACACCAGCGGCGATCGATGTTTGTTTAACAGTTGCTGATAAATATGATATCCAAGTAGCTATTCACACAGATACTCTCAATGAGGCGGGGTTTGTAGAGAATACCATAGCCGCGTTTAAAGACCGGGTAATTCACACCTACCACACGGAAGGCGCGGGGGGTGGTCATGCGCCAGATATTATCAAAGTTTGTAGTTATAAAAATGTGCTGCCTTCCTCCACTAACCCCACCCGTCCCTATACGGCAAATACCCTAGAAGAACATTTAGATATGTTGATGGTATGTCACCATCTCGATCGCCATATTCCCGAAGATGTTGCCTTTGCTGAGTCCCGCATACGTCGGGAAACCATCGCCGCCGAAGATATCCTCCACGACCTCGGCGCATTTAGTATGATAGCCTCGGACTCCCAAGCTATGGGAAGGGTAGGAGAAACGATTATCCGCACCTGGCAAACCGCCCATAAAATGAAGGTACAAAGGGGGTTATTATCATCCCCAGAAAATGCGGCAGAAACCCATGATAATTTCCGGGCTAAACGCTATATTGCTAAGTATACCATTAATCCTGCTATTGCCCATGGAATTAATGATTATGTCGGTTCGGTTGAAGAGGGTAAATTAGCAGATTTATGTCTATGGAAACCGGCATTTTTTGGAGTTAAACCGGAAATCGTGATTAAAGGGGGGGCGATCGCCTGGTCGCAAATGGGAGACCCCAACGCTAGTATTCCCACACCCCAACCGGTTTATATGCGTCCGATGTTTGCAAGTTTCGGAGGGGCGATATCTGCCACATCATTAACCTTTGTTTCCCAGGCTTCTTTGGAGGGTCAAACCATGCAAAAACTGGGTTTAAAAAAAGCGACAGTTCCGGTATATAATACCCGCCATTTGAGTAAATTAGACATGAAATTAAACGATAGTTTACCCCATATAGAAGTAGACCCAGAAACCTACGAAGTCACGGCAGACGGGGAACTGCTAACCTGTGAACCCGCCACAGTTTTACCCATGGCGCAGCGCTATTTCTTATTCTAACTTCACCCTTTAGGCAAGGTTGACAAACTCTCCCAGAAGCAGGTAGAATAAATTAAGATAAGGTGGCAACGATCGCACAGTTACGTCCGTTAGCCTTAGGGCGATATAAAGCCCCATCAGCCGCCTTGATTACAGCCATGGGGGTAGTTCCATGTTGAGGAAAACAAGCAACTCCTATAGAGGCGGTGAGGGTGTTTAAATTTTGACCGTTATGGTTGAGACGCAGTTGGCTAATAGCAGTGCGGATAGCTTCAGCCCGATCGCAGATAGCGGGTAAAGACAATTATGGCATAATTAGAGTCATTTCCTCGCCGCCATAGCGACAAGCAATATCTGAACCGCGCACACTGTTTTTCAATACTTCAGCAACCACCCGTAAGACATAATCCCCTGCATAATGACCAAAGGTGTCGTTAAACTGCTTAAAATGGTCTATATCTAGCATGATCACACCAATGGGGTGCTGTTGACGTTGGGCGCGGAGAATCTCTTGATTAAAGGATTCTTCCAAATAGCGGCGGTTAAATAATCCAGTTAATGGATCTCGGATACTCTGATTTTGGAGGGTTTCTCGGAGGTTTAAATTAGCGATCGCTAAACTTAACTGTTCCGATACAGTGCGGGCTAATTGCTGTTTTGGTTCAGATCAAGCCGTGGCGGTTTTGGTAGCTAGATAAAATCATCCCAAAGTTTCCCCCTGAGCTACCATGGGAATACAAAGGGTAACCGCCAATTCTGTAGTGTTTTGGATATACTGACACCGAGGACCTGAGCGTTGATTTCCTACTTCATAGGGACGACCCCGGCGCAGTCCCCAACAATGCTTAGGGTCAAAATCAACTGCTGAATGCAAATCAGACCCCCACCGAGCCACATTTTCAACCCGGTTGCGGGAACTACAGGTTCTAAACAGACCACCCGAACACTCAGGGAAGAGCAAGGTGCGACTGGGCGGGCGATCGCCTCATAAGCCTCATCGACATTGTTACAAGCCTGCAAAAATTCGTTAATTTCACCCAAAATCACCATCTCTTGGTGACGCTGCTTGAGATCATCTAACCTTTGTTCCAACTCTTGATTAACTTGTTGGAGAGCCTTTTCTGACTGTTTAGTTCGGGTCACGTCCCGGAAAGTGACCGCAAAACCATCCCCCAATTTAACCGCCACATTTTCAAACCAACAGTCAATGCCATCATGTTGATAATGAAACTCATACTGGAAAGGTTCGCCGGACTCCACCACTTGGACTAATGCATCAAATAAACCATCAGTTTTATTTCCCGGCATTTCTTCTAATAATTGTTTACCGATTAATTTTTGAGGCGATCGCCCCACCAATTTGCCAGCCGTGGGATTAGTCAACAACCAGATAAAATCCACTATTTCCCCAGTCTCATCCCGCAGAGAACGAAAAGCCATAATCCCATCAAGGGAACTATTTAATACACTAGCCAACTGCGCCTCAGAAGTTTGTAAAGCCTCCTGTATTTCCACCATGTGGGTGATATCTGTCACCAGTTTAATGCAGCCGTCATATTGCCCCAGATCATCAAACAAAGGTGTAGCAGAAACCAAAGCCCAGACCACTTTACCATCACGGTGGCACAGCTTGGCGCGATGTTGACCCATTATACCCTGATGACGCTGGTTTAGATAAATTTCAGCCATCGAAGATCCTTCTGTGTCGATCAAATCTAGGAAAGACATTCCCAGCATATCCGTGACAGAATAGCCTAGCATTTTTGCCATTTGCTGATTGACAAAGCTGGTGTTATCTGTCTTATCTAAAACCCACACTCCCTCCTGGGTGGTTTCAATAATGGTGCGATATTTGGCTTCACTGTATTTGAGGGCTAATGAGCGCCTGTTTGCGATCGGTAATATCGTAATTAATCCCCGTCATCGCTCCGGGTACCGTCACTATGGTGCTGGACTATGGTTGCCCCTCGCAACCAACGCTTGATTCCATCGGGTCTAACAATACGAAATTCTATATTAAAAAAATTATCTTTGGCTATGGCTGCTTCCATAGCCTTTTCAACCTCGGTAATATCATCTCGATGGACTAGATTAGCCCAGTCTTGATAAACTGCTTTACCCTGCCAACCTTGCAACCCAAAAATCTCATACATCCGCTGATCCCAGTTTACCGTATCTTTGAGATCCCAATCCCAAGTCCCAATTTGACCTGCTTCTAGGGCGATCGAACCGATCGCCACTAACCAAAGATAGGGCCCATCTTACAAGGTGCATGGTTCATTCTAAGGACCACCTCTCATCCTCTACCGCCTCTACCACAATGCCACCATTCCCATGCAAGTCGATTTCGTACAATAAAACGCGATCACATTTCAGTAATCTTTGCACTTCATCGGCTGTTGTCTGTAGAATTTCCTTGAGTTTCAGCGATCGCCGAATCCGCAGGGCCATAGTCGCGATGATATGATCCCAAGTCTGTCTGATTTCGTCGCTGTCGCGCAGTTCCTGACAACCATTCTTTACCTGGTCGGCCCATTTACTATTTAAATCTCTCAAGGGTTGATTATTCATCTGTATTAGCAAATGCCTTGAGGGCTGACCTGATCGAAAAAAAGTCTATACAATGGCAATCATGGCAATAATTTTAATATTTGTAATAATTTTAACTGATTACCTCCAAAAATTAAAATCCCTCCTCCCTCAGGCGATACTTGCTTTTTTTAGCGGCTGATGCTATCATATTATATAATACAGATATGCACTAAATTATTTTTTTGCAATAATAAGCATTATTTAAGATTATGTAAATATGATATCACTAATCGCCGCCGCCTGTCAACCCCTCTGGCCGATTTCGGCGGGCTATTTTTTAAAAAAATTGACCAAAAAATCAACCCGAGATAATTTAACTGTAGAATAGAAGCAGGGAAGCCACAGGAGGAAATGATGATAATTAACCTAATTTATAAGTTTATTCAAATGGTAAATTCATGCACCTTGTCGGCGAGTCTTTCGGGTTCTCCGGAGAGAGGAAATAGCAAAATATTAGGGATGTTAGGATTATCAATCAACTCGGGTAATCGATTTAATTGTCTCTCGGTAATGGAAATACCATCAGAGGCTTCGACATAGACCATTTCATCATCAAAATTTTCTTCAGCATAAACCTGGATAAAAAAGCGATCGACCCCCCATGCTTCTAGGTCTGCGGCAAAATACTGTTTTGCCCAATAGGGGTTATGGTGGCAGATATCAAAACTAACTGAGGGGTTAGCGGCTTTCATTTGTGCAATCATATTGCGGACAAAATTAGTTAATTTAGGAGTGCGATCGATTTGACCTGGTAACTCATCATGATAACCCAAATAATCATCCCATTGGACTGCATCAATCTGGGGGTATTTTTGGACAAATTCAACCATAATATCAGTGAAAAATTGAGCGACCTCTGGGATGCCAACATTCAAGACATAATGATCAACTCCTGGGTGAGTGCGATCGACTCCA
>NZ_PKGG01000114.1:0-16478 GCF_046480465.1 Arthrospira sp. PCC 8006 | reverse complement strand
CTCTGTTGGGTTTCACCCAACCTACAATTAATTATTAATTATTAATTATTTAGTATAAGGGCTTCACTACAGTCATCGCATATCGTTCGGGGCTCAGGTAAGTTTTGGCAATTTCCTGTAATTCCGCAGCTTCTAGAGATTTAATTTGGTGGGGATAACTTACCGAAATCTCTGGTTTCGCTACTGTGAAATAATAGCCATATAACCCTGCTAATTGTCCCGGTGTTTCCGTTGAGAAGGCATAATCATTACACAGTAAACGCTTACCGCGATCGAGTTCCGCTGACGACATCGGAGTTTCCGCTAAATTACCTAAACACTCGCAGATTAGGTGTTCAACTTCTTCGATATTGTCAATATCTAAACAGGCATTAATTGTAAATAGACTCGACTCCCGCTGTAGGGAAAAACCGCTACTTATACAGTCTACTAACTGTCTATCTTCCCGTAATAATTGCACTAGGCGAGAAGTTCGCCCCTCTGCTAATAAAACCGATATCAAGTCCAGTCCGTAGCCATGTCGTATATTTTCAACTCCAGGTCCTGACCAAGCCATGGTGATCCGAGGTTGTTCTACATTAGGTAGTAGTAGTTCCTCATGGAGAATACCCCTCAGTTTAGGTTGATGATAACCGTTAGTAGTTGGGCATTCTTCCCGGTGGTAAAATGAGCCAAAAGCCTGGGAAACTAAATCTTGCGATCGCTTTTCTGAGACTCCCCCAACAATCACTACCGCCATATTTTCCGGTTGGTAGTGACAGCGATGAAACTGCCGCATTTCGTCAGGAGTTCGCGGCATCAAAGTCGCTTCCGTCCCCAAAACCGATCGCCCATAGGGATGATTACCATACAGAGTTTCCATCATCGCTTGAAACTCTATCCAATCTGGGCTATCCTGAGATTGGCGCAGTTCTTCTAACACCACCGAACGTTCTCGCACAAACTCATCATCAGGTATCGCCGCGTGCAGCAGTAAATCAGCCAGGGGAGACAGGGTTTCCTCTAAATACTGGGCGGCGCTGGTAATGAAAAAATGGGCATAGTCGTGGCTTGTAGCTGCATTAGCGACCCCCCCTCGGCTTTCAATTACCCAGTCGAACAAACCAGGGGCGATTTTTTCAGTCCCCTTAAAAATCATGTGCTCCAGAAAATGAGCCATCCCCGACCAAGGCTCTGGCTCCCTTGTGGCTCCTGCCCTAACCCAAACATCTACCACGACCACCGGTGTAGCTGGAATTTCTTGATGAATGACTGTTAAACCATTGTCCAGGGTGAAGACATTAGCGGGAAACGTTGCGATCGTTGACAGTTTAGACAACTTTTAATCTTTTAAACCCCCGTTAACCCTCTAGGTATATAATAATACCCCCAGCCGCCAAAAATTGAGTATTTTGATACAAAACAAAAAAACATCCCAAGCCAACTTTCAGCCTGGGATGATTGCAATTATATTTTTACGCCTATTTTTACACCCTAATGAGCAAGGCTACTGGAATGCTTCCCCTAACCATTAAAAGCCAAAACTAGGATCAGCAGCAGCAATAACAGGGGGGAACTGGGACATACCGAAGGCTAGGCTAGACGCGCCCACTTCCGCCAAAACTCGCAATCCGTCACCAAAGATAACTGGCTGGGCAGTCGTGAGGAAAGGTAAGGAAGCAGGTGCTTCAGCCTGGACAATAAATTCAGCATCCCCTGGTCCGATAAAGGGCAACCAGCGGGAGACATCAAAGAAGCCAAAATTACCGCCAGGGCCAGTTACTGTACTCGGTTCAGCCGGGAATGGGTTGCCGTTAGCATCCAGAATCACCGCCCCGGTTACTGGGTCACGCAGGGGACCACTGTTTAACTCTCCGTCCTTATTCAGATCCAGGTAAACGGTTACACCTTCGAGGAGGGGTTCACCAACTTGGTAGGCACTGTCAATGTTAACATCGGTGAACACAAAGCCAGTGATACTATCTGGAACTCCAGGACCTCCCACCAGGCTGGGGGGAACGTTAAAGAAAAAGTTCTTTTGTGCAGCTTGACCACGACCCAAAGCCACATCAAAAGCAGGATCAGGTCCGGTAGCTACCAAGTTACCAGGAGGATTAACCACCTCGACTTCAAAACTTTCTGTTAACAACCCAGGCTCGTTGGAAAGTACATAGTGCAGGTAGGGATTTTGAGCCAACTCCGCATCGGAGAAGGTGGGGAAGGTCGCATCTACATCAAGGATGTAGAAACCATTGGCATCTGTAACCGCAGTTCTTCCGCCGCCAGCTACGGTAATGCCAGGGATACCTGGTTCTCCGGGATCGGCAACACCGTTACTGTTGGCATCGGAAACTACGAAACCATAGATACTTCCGGGAACTACATAGCCCAAGTCCTGTAAGGTAACAGCACCGCCGGAAACGTTAACTAATTTTGGCTCATCATTAGTAGCAACTAATCTATCTGCAAAACGAGTTACACCGCCTAATCCTGGGGGTACGTCGTTCCCAGGCAATAGGGGCCGCAGTTGATAGGTTCCAGGAGCCAGGTTGTTGAAGGAATAAGAACCATCAGGACGGCTTACTGTAATGGGTTCGTTCGCTGTCCAGACTCCGTTACCGTCTAAGTCAAGGAACAGAGGAATACCACCGACAACAGGTTCGTTGTCAAGGTTAAAGATGCCATCAACATTGTTATCTATGAAGGTCTGACCTTGGATGTTACCCTTGCTGGTAATGGGGGGAACTGGAGGTACAGGGACAGCCGGAGGCAAGTTAACAATGGAAACTGGGCCTAGGTTCTGGTTCGGATCGGCGGGAACGCTGAAATCGATGGGCAGGTTGCTCCCAGCAGTGCTGACATCGGGAGGAAGGACTTGTCGAAGTTGGAACGGAGTCCCGGCTCCTAAAGTCTGTAAATCAGTGATTACAAACTCTCCATTCTCATTGGTAATGCCGCTCCGTTCACCTTGCTCTGGTTCGTATACGTTATTAAACGGGGGCAAATCCGTGAATACCGCAGCATTAGCTATTGGCAGATCACCAGGATCGAATACCCCGGTGCCGTTGACATCTATAAAACTAGTACCTGTAAGGTTTGACATTAGCTTGAACTCCTCCACCAAAATGTTGGACTAAGACAGTTTTTGCAAGATCAAGTCCATGTTCCTTGACTTAATCCCAACAGAATACACTCGCTTGCTCTGAGTGCGTATTCTTAAGACCACATTGAATATAACAGCATGAGCCTAAGAAAATATACCAGACTTTTGAGAAAGATTGCAATTGGGTTGTGAATTGGGGACATCCTCATTTTCGCCCCAGGGGAGTAGTGGGTGCTCTAGGGCTACCCACTGTTCTTAACAGTCAACACCCATAACGGTTATGGTCTGACCTGAAAAAACTATAATACTCCACTAATCCACTAATACGCATCTTGCAACTCATGGAACTCTGGCGAGATATAGTCTTTGCGAAGTGGCCAGCCTATCCAATCTTCTGGCATTAAAATGCGCTTCAGGTTAGGATGGCCTTCGTAGACGATACCATACATATCATAGGACTCACGTTCTTGGAAGTCCGCCGCCTTCCAAATCCAATAAACTGAGGGAACTTTTGGGTCGCTTCGCGGAACGAAGACTTTGACGCAAACTTCCTCTAGTTGTTCCACATTGTCGCCCACTTTGGCGAGATGGTAGGTGCTGACTAAATCTTCCCCTGGTCCCATATCATAGGCACATTGACACCGTAGATAGTTGAAACCATAGGCATATAAGGCAGTAGCTAGGGGAATTAAATAATCCCGGTCTACTTTAATCATCTCGACTCCCACATGATTGGGACCCAGAAATTCATGGTCAAATCCATTCTGACTTAACCACTGGGAGACGGGTCCGGCTTCAATGATGGGGGCTTCGGTTTCGGTCTCAGCCACGCTGTTCCTCCTTTTTCATGGGTTCGGTTTGTAGGGCGGGGGGCACGGGCATCCCGATCGCCTCGGTCAGTTGTTTCGGGGGGACTTGACGGGTAGTTGATTCTAAGTATTCCCCGGTTAAAATCGGTTCGACTACTTTCAGATTATGCGATCGCGTATAGTAACGGTGGGTCTGTTGGAGATTTCCCCGCTCCTGGAATGATTCGTTAGCGATTTTCTTGCGTAGTTTAATAATCGCATCAATGATCGCTTCCGGGCGAGGAGGACAGCCGGGGATGTAAACATCTACCGGGATCAGCTTATCTACCCCTCGCACTGCGGTGGTGGAGTCCATGCTAAACATTCCCCCGGTGACGGTACACGCTCCCATAGCAATCACATATTTGGGTTCGGGCATTTGTTCGTAAAGCCTGACCAACATGGGGGAATATTTCATGGTGATAGTTCCCGCTGTGATTAACAGATCTGCTTGTCTGGGGCTGGACCTGGGCACTAATCCAAAGCGATCGAAGTCAAACCGCGAACCAATTAGACCCGCAAATTCAATAAAACAACAGGCAGTCCCATAGAGTAACGGCCACAGACTAGATAATCTAGCCCAGTTGTAGAGATCATCAACCGTGGTCAGGATCACATTTTCCGATAATTCCTGAGTGACCTGGGGTCGCTCCATGGGGTTGATGATAGTTGTATTCGGTGAAGGACTTTGAGTTGTCATATTTTTATAACCTGTAGTAGCGTACCTATGACCATTCCAACGCACCCTTGCGCCATGCGTAGACTAAAGCAATGACTAGGATGGTAATAAAGATGAGTGCTTCTATGAAGGCTAGTAGGCCTAATCTATGAAATGCTACCGCCCAGGGGTACAGAAATACTGTCTCTACATCAAAGATGACAAAGACTAGGGCAAACATATAGTAGCGAATGTTGAATTGAATCCAGGCTCCCCCTATGGGTTCACAGCCTGACTCGTAGGTTATGCGACGGGTGGCGCTTCTACTTTGGGGTCGGAGGATTTTGGAGGCTCCTAGAGCTAGTATCGGGACTAGGCTACAGATGATTAGGAAGCCCAGGAAATATTCGTAACCGTTGAGAAAAAACACAGCAGATCAACAGAGTTATAGTTTTGTAACTGGTTCTTTATATTATTAGATCACTTGTACCTTTGACATACCTCCTCGTCCTGCCTGAAGCAGTAAGGATTCCTTGACGCTTCACAGCCATGTGCTACCGGAAGTAGTCTTACCCTCGCTCTGCGTCCGTTTAGAGTCTCCCCATGCCCTGGGGCGACTATGTTTGATTCTACTCAAGCCCAAAGCTGGTTGTCTTCAGGGATTTAGTTAAACATTGCCCCCCGGAACTGTCTAGGTGCGCTCTCATCGTAGCTATTTCAACGCCTCTTGAGCCTTATGACTTCTCCATTTTAGAACAAAGCCGTCCTAGAAAAACAGGGTTTTAGACCCATTCTTCTGAGCAATCAAAGATCTGATCGGTTCAGTGGGACACGATTTAGCTATGGCTAGGTTGGATCTTAACAGAAATCTGCGATTAGCGTGCTTACCGACACTGCTCAACCTTTTAACTGTCTTTTGGCGATTTAACTGTCTTTTGGCGATCGCCACAGATTGATTTAACTTTGTCAGGTTCTGTAATATTATGTAATAGACTTTTAATAATTAACTCCCCGACCGTCCGTACTATGAGTGAGCCAGCCACTGAAGTCAAATCTCCAGACCGATATGAGTGTAACGCCTGCGGTTACGTCTATGAACCCTCCAAAGGCAGTTCTACAGGCAATATTCCCCCAGGTACTGAATTTGAAGATCTGCCAACTCGGTGGCGTTGTCCCGTTTGCGGTGCGCCCCGCAGCCAATTTAGGAATATTGGTTCCTCCTCCGGTCCGTCTGGATTTGAGGAGAATCTGGGGTTTGGCCTGGGAGTCAATACCCTGACCTCTCAACAGAAAAGTCTTCTCATTTTTGGCGGGCTGGCTTTGGCATTTCTGTTTTTTATTAGTTTGTATGGTTTACGTTAAGGGATTTAACCAGATTGAAAATGCAGTTCCCTAAATTTTTGCAAAAATTTGCCATTTTGATAGCTGTGGCTTTGTTCTGTGCAAGTTGTGACTATCTGCCAGATGTTAGCTATAATCCTTGGGAATTAGTCCCCGTGGCTACAGATGCCAAGTTATTTGATATCGATTTTGTCGATAACTCCGATCATGGTTGGATTGTCGGTAGCAATGCCACTTTGTTAGAAACTCAAGATGGCGGTAAGACCTGGGAAACTAAACAGCTAGATCTCGATGAACCTAATCTTCTGCTGACCTCTGTTAGTTTTAGCGGCTCGGAAGGATGGGTTGTCGGTGAGCCTTCTGTACTTCTCCATAGCACTGATGGGGGTAAGTCCTGGACTCGCATCGCCCTCAGCAATAAACTCCCCGGCGCTCCCAATAATATTGTCGCCCTCGGACCTAGTGCGGCGGAAATGACTACTAATGTCGGAGCCATCTATCAAACTAAAGATGGCGGTCAAACTTGGCAGGCTATGGTAGAAGATGCTGTGGGAGTAATTCGCAGCTTGTCTCGCTCGGAACAAGGCGAATATGTTACCGTTTCAGCTAAGGGTAATTTTTACTCGACTTGGGAACCGGGACAGACCTCTTGGACTCCCCACATTCGCTATAGTTCTAAACGCCTAGAAAAAATTGGCTTTGGTCAGGATAACCGACTCTGGATGTTAGCCCGTGGCGGTGAGATCCGGTTTAGCGACCCTAATGATCCCGAAGAATGGAGTGATCCTATTAAGCCAGAGTTTTCCACCAGTTGGGGATTACTGGATTTGGCTTATCGTACCCCCGAAGAGATTTGGGTCACTGGCGGTAGTGGTAACCTTCTCTGTAGTTTTGATGGGGGTGAAACCTGGCAAAAAGACAGGAAAGTTGAGGATATTCCCTCCAATTTTTACCGCATTGAGTTTATGAGTCCTAAACGGGGATTTATACTCGGTCAACGGGGAACATTACTTAGATACACCGGAAACACCTCAGCATCTAGTTGAGAGAAAAACCAGCCTTTAAAAAATGTTGGTAAAATTGGCTTGTTATAAGTGACTCTCTACCCTATTATAATATGATTGAGAGTCTGTAAGTTGTGGATTTGTTAACAGGAGAGACTTAAATGGCAGGTACTACTGGTGAGCGTCCTTTTGGTGACATTATTACAAGTGTCCGTTATTGGGTGATTCATAGTCTGACAATTCCGGCTTTGTTTATTGCTGGATGGTTATTTGTCAGCACCGGCTTGGCTTATGATGCTTTTGGTACACCTCGCCCTAATGAGTATTTTACTCAAGAGCGCCAGGAACTACCGATTATCACTGAACGCCAAGATAGCAAAACACAAATTCAACAATTTATTGCTAAGTAGATCCAGGAGAACTTAAAAACATGACGAATGCAAATCAAAACCAACCGATAACTTATCCGATTTTTACGGTTCGCTGGTTGGCTGTACACACCCTGGCTGTTCCTACAGTTTTCTTCCTGGGTGCGATCGCCGCTATGCAGTTTATTCAACGATAGGAGACATACATGGATCGTAGTCGTAACCCCAATAAGCAGCCTGTTGAACTGAACAGAACCTCTCTGTATCTGGGCTTGCTGTTGATTTTTGTCCTGGGTATCCTGTTTTCTAGTTATTTCTTTAACTAACTAGAAGTACCATTATACCTTGGAGATATTTACCCTTTTCCCCAGTAATTTCAATTTTGAATAGAGAGGTATAAAGCTGTGTCTGGAGATGCTAAACTTCCCCTTTGGTTAATCGCCACGGTAGCCGGAACTGGTGTTCTGGTTGTGGTTGGTCTGTTTTTCTATGGGGCTTACGTCGGTGTTGGTTCTGCACTCTAATTTAAGAACCATAAAATCTGAGTGTTAATACTCAAGTGTTGATAATATCCCACTCGTTTTGGGTGGGATTTTTATTGAATTAAGCACAGGATTTGCTCATCAATTTATGAACATAATTACTGGAATTGGGCTATTAGCGGGGATGCTGACGACTATTGCATTTCTTCCCCAAGCAATTAAGACCTGGAAAACTAAATCGACCCGTGATGTCTCCCTGGGAATGTTCGTAATTTTCTGTACCGGGGTATTTTTATGGATTGTATATGGAACGCTGATTAAAGATCTACCGATTATCCTAACTAATGTGGCGACTTTGGTATTGGCTTCGACTATTTTGTGGTTTAAGTTAAAATATCACTAATCTGGATATGCTAAATCTGATCACCCTAATTTTTATACTGTGACTGTTACCCAATTCGCGCGCGAACGTTTATTATTTACTCCAGCTACACCGGAAACTAATGCGGTTCCGGTGATTTTGGCTTTCCCCAATGAATACAGTGTGGGAATTACTAGCCTAGGTTATCAGATAGTATGGGCGACTTTAGCACTTCGTCAAGATGTACAAGTTAGCCGCCTGTTTACGGATCTGAGTGAACCTCTACCAAATAACCCAGAATTATTAGGGTTTTCTCTGTCGTGGGAATTAGACTACAGTAACATTTTACAGCAGTTGGAAGATTTAGGGTTACCAAGACGATCGCACTCGCGCGATAATCAACAACCCCTAGTTTTTGGCGGCGGACCTGTCCTCACGGCTAACCCAGAACCCTTTGCTGATTTTTTTGATGTGATTTTACTGGGAGATGGTGAAGATTTAATACCTAATTTTATCAGCGCCTATCAACAGGTTAGACAAGCCGACCGACAGACTAAATTACGCCACTTAGCACAACTTCCGGGAGTTTATATCCCTAGTTTATATGAGGTGACATATCACAGTGCTGATGGGGCGATCGCTTCTATTAAACCTATTGATAGTGATATTCCCCCCCAGGTGCAAAAACAAACCTATCGCGGAAATACTCTATCAGCTTCCACCGTAGTCACGGAATTGGCGGCTTGGGAAAATATCTATATGGTGGAAGTGGTTCGCAGTTGTCCCGAAATGTGCCGTTTTTGTTTGGCTAGTTATTTGACTTTACCTTTCCGGACGGCGAATCTTGAATCATCTTTAATTCCGGCAATTAATCGGGGTTTAACTGTCACTAAAAGGCTGGGTTTATTGGGGGCTTCGGTGACTCAACATCCCGAATTTAACGAATTGTTGGATTATCTGAGTCAGCCAGAATATGATGATGTGAGATTGAGTTTGGCTTCAGTTCGCACCAATACGGTGACGGTGAAACTAGCGGCTACTTTGGCGAAACGGGATACTCGTAGTATTACTATAGCGGTGGAAAGTGGTAGTGATCGCCTCCGTAAAATCATCAATAAAAAACTAGATAATGATGAAATTATCCAAGCTGCTATTAATGCCAAAGCCGGAGGCTTAAAAAGCCTTAAACTCTATGGTATGGTGGGGATTCCGGGGGAGGAATCAGAGGATTTAGATGCCACAGTTGCTATGATGCAGGAGATTAAAAAAGCCGCCCCTGGTTTACGTCTCACCCTCGGTTGTAGTACCTTTGTCCCGAAATCTCACACTCCTTTTCAGTGGTTTGGAGTTAATCCAGCAGCCGAAAAAAGATTAAAGTTTTTAGAGAAAAAACTGCGCTCGAATGGGATGGATTTTCGCCCGGAAAGTTATCGATGGTCGGTAATTCAGGCTTTAATTTCCCGAGGCGATCGCCGTTTATCTTATCTCTTGGAAAAAGTCCGCCATTATGGGGACAGTCCCGGAAGTTATCGGCGAGGGTTTAAGGAATTACGCGGACAGCTTCCCCCAATAGATTTTTATGTTAATCAAGACTGGGAATTAAACCAGGTTCTCCCCTGGAGTCACCTCCAAGGACCTCTACCAGAAACAACTCTTAAAAAGCACCTCAATGATTCTCAAATTTGGGCTAGAGACAAGTTATCTCAGGCGACAAAAAACTGAGAAATATCTTCTCCACACTCATCGGCTAAGTAGAAAAGGGCACGAAATCGCATCGCCACAACTTCCTCATAAAAAGGGTTTAATTTGCAGAGGGGGGGAATTTGTAAAACTGTACGCCCAAACATTTTGATAGTGCGTTCAAAGGGGCATTGTGCGGGGATTAAATTGCAGATTAACCGGGCTGTTTTGGGATTTTTGACTTGAATATCGAGCCGGGTTTTGATGGGTTTTAAGATGAAATTTGGCTGGGTATTTAAGTTGAGTTGATTCATATCTCCTATGGCTCATCCTCGGTTGCTATAGATTTAATTTAGCAAGGCGATCGCTATAACGCCAGGGTTTACTTATATAAATTTTTGATTATGATTATCAAAATTTATACATATCCCGCCGAGGAAGTAGCCACCGCCTGAAACCTCTTACCTAACAGGGTTTGGTGTTACCCGGTTGGGTGGGTGGTTATTTTCTATCAGCAAAGTAGGTTTGGAACATCTCCAGAGCTACCGGAGCCGCCGCCTTAGAGCCAAAACCGCCATTTTCCACGACTACAGCAATGGCAATTTCTGCTTGATCCGCAGCACCAAAAGCCACATAAACCGAGTGCGATCGCTGTCCCCAAACCTCAGAAGTTCCCGTTTTTCCGCCAGTTAAAGGGATACTACCACCATTCATTACCTGAGCGGTTCCATACTGGACCGTAGCAACTAACCCCTCTCGAATTTTTTTAATCGCATCAGGAGCCAATCCCGTGGGTACAGGTTGGGTAGCGGGAGTATTAGTCATCGAAGAGAGTAAATGGGGTTTAACTCGCTGTCCACCATTGGCGATCGCCGATACCATCACCGCCAACTCCAGAGGGGTAGCTAGTACCGACCCTTGACCAATAGACATCGTGACAGTATCCCCCAAAAACCAGGGTTCCCCAAACATTTTTTCCTTGTCTTCCGGGGTAGGAACCCATCCACTAGACCCCTCTGTTAACCCCAACAATGTTAAATCCGTAGTACCAATCCCGAAATTTCTAGCCCATTTCGCCATGGTTTCCGGGCCAATGGCCATCCCCAGGCGATAGAAAAAGGTATTACTACTAAAGGCTAAAGCATCCCGAAACCCAATTATCCCAAGCCCGCCACTATGTTCTTTAAAGGCAATCCCACCAATAGTAATTGAATCTGAGGTCGCAATTACCGAACCTGGACTAAAATGGCCAGAAGCCATACCAGCAGCAGCCGAAACAATCTTAAATGTACTTCCGGGGGGATATCCCTGTAAGGCGCGATTCAGAAACGGATGGTCTAACCCTTGGAGTTCTTCCCATTGTTGGGGGGTAATGGGGCGAGTAAATAAATTAGGGTCAAATCGTGGACTACTCGCCATTGCTAACACTTCCCCAGTTTTCACATTCAGGGCTACTGCTGCTCCCCGTCGCTGTCCCAGAGCCTGTTCCGCCACTCTCTGCAGATTGATATCTATGGTTAGTTGTACGTCTGTACCCCCTTGAGAGGATTTCTCACCAAAGATCCGCAGTTCCTCGTTTTTGGCATTCACTTCCACCAAGCGAGCGCCCCACACTCCCACTAAATCTTTATTGGCTAAGGCTTCAATCCC
Source organism: Arthrospira sp. PCC 8006 (assembly GCF_046480465.1). Taxonomy (NCBI): domain Bacteria; kingdom Bacillati; phylum Cyanobacteriota; class Cyanophyceae; order Oscillatoriales; family Microcoleaceae; genus Arthrospira; species Arthrospira sp. PCC 8006. The sequence continues at coordinate 5,004 of NZ_PKGG01000114.1, read as the reverse complement.
CAACTGTCCTACTACCATGCCCATTGGCCAATCGGGGTTAGCTTTTAATTCTTGTAGGTTGGCTTCCCCAATGTAGCCAACTACTTGAGCTGCTAAATTACCGTGGGGATAGTGGCGACTCGACTCCATCCTAATTTCCACCCCGGACATCTTCTCGGCATTTTCCGCTAACCAGATAAAGGCTTCTGGAGTCAGATGATTGCTAATGCGGACTGAGGTGGCGGATTGGTAGCCGATGCGTTCTAGTTCGTTTAAAATGCTGTGTGCTGGTACATCGAGTAACTCACTCAGTTGGTTAGCCGCTTGTTTCCACTGTTCTGGGGTCTTTTCCCTTGGCCAGAAAAAAACCCCCCCGCACTTGGTGGTTATCGGCTATGGCTGTACCATTGCGATCGAGAATTCGACCCCGATTTGAGGGGACTGGAATCAGCCGGATACGGTTTTCTTCCGCTCTCAGTCGGTTTTCTGCTCCCTTCACCAGTTGCAGTTGTACCAGCCGATGAACCTGCAAACCTATCAATCCTGTGGCTACCAGCATTAATAGTAAAACACGATACAGCGGTCGCGGCGCTTCCTTGCGGACAGTCGGGCGATCGCTACTAGTAAAATGGACCCTAGGGTTAAAAGACAGTTGACGCACCATAGACCTTGAAATAAATCTCTGATACAACATACTATTTTTTGGGCAAGTTAGTACCTATTCCCCAAGACACCAAGCCACAATTAACCCCACAAATGCTAACCCAGTCCAATTCGGTAGGTGTAGCCAATTAAGAAAGCTCAGAGGGTCTAGCCAAAATGTCTCTGTTAGCAGAATGCTCAGAATTAGCGCGATCCAGGTAAGTAGTACAGCCATAGCTTAGATCCTGAGTGCATATCTAGGATATCTGTTGACTAGATTTTAACATTAGCATGGCTCTCGGCTTCCTGAGTCGGTCTCTACTCCGGCTATGCTATTTTTTTTTAAACTACTAAGGTTATATCATCTAACAGCTTTTGTGTGCCGATAAATTGCTTGACATCTTTAGCTACCCTTTCACAAATACTATCAACTGACTCGTGGCGGTTTGGTTTTCCTGAAGCACTCCACAAAGTCCGCTCCATACCATACATTTCCTGTTGCTCATTAACGGCTTCCGGGATACCATCGGTATATAAAACCATCACTTCTCCTGGATTGACTTTCACCTCTAGCTGATTAATAAAATCTGAGATATTTTCTTATAAACCTATCAGAAACCCTAAGTCCATTCTATCAATTTGTTCGACTTATCCATGGTTACGAACTACAATTCAACTTTCATGCTGTCCGGTTAAATGAAATTTATCATCTGGAAATGTTAAAAAAGACAGGGTTAAATTTTTATAGTTTCTCATCGGCATACCATTACTATAAATTACCTGGTTAATTCCATTTAAAAACTTTACTTGATCGGCTTATGGTCAGGCTGATTAAGTCCGAGCTGCTGTTGGTGTCATCAGCATTAACACCTTTCTAAACCATGTCCGGTTACATCACCAATACCTACTGTTGATCTGCCATTGGACTCTAGTATTATCTCATAATAATCTCCCCCAAATTCGTCCGCTGGCTCCATAAATCCGGCTGCCTCCAAGTTAGATATTTCTGCTAATTATTCCGGTTTCGGTAAAATCATGTATGGCAGTTTTTGAGCTACTTTTAATTCGGTTTTCAGGCGAAATTTTCGGCTTTTAAACCTTGGTTTAGAGCCGCAATTGATGATAAAATTTGGCAGGTTTTTGGTTTTCATTAATGTCAATCCCCTAATTTCATAGATAATATTGCCTTGTTTTTCCACAATAATAGCTGCTCTCAGTTCTCAGGTAATACGGGGATCGCTTACTTGAATTTATAGATAATTAGACACCATATTTTCACATTGTAAGGCTCTATAATAGGGGGGATTGATAACTCTTGATAATTGATTACTTCCCCCTTAATTAATATAATTATTTAGCTGGAAAGTATGGTTTTCTAAGTCTCTCACCTCCTCAAGTGAGAGTAAATATTCGGTGGTTTTGTTAAAATAAATTAGCTCGCCATTCGGTGCATAAATAGCTACTCCTACCGGAATAACGTTTAAAAATTTGGTGAGTCTATTCATTGAGGGTGGTTAAATCTTGAAATGACTGCTGTACTATCATTTCTTTGCAGATATAGGGACAGTTTCCAGTCTCCTTTGGCTACATTACTGGCGACGATATTGAGGCGGGAAATTGGCAAAGTAATCCACCTAGCTGTTATCATACCAATAATAATTGCCACAATCATCGCACCAACAGGTTTAATAGTAGTGCGAATATTAGCGTTGATTTCGGACATAAAATCTGACTCTGGTACAACTACAACAATCAGCCAATCTAAATTATACTCATCCTGTAAAGGTCTAACTTTCACAAAGTACAGATTTTCATTCAATCGCAACTCATTATTTTGGTTACTCCCTAGAGTTTTGAGGTCGCCAAATGTATTAAATAAATCTTTAGCCGTTGCTTGATTAATGGGATTATTGCTTTGGTAACCATTCATTAATTCTCGGCGTTCTTCTTCATCAATGGTCAAGGGTAATTCTCAGGTGGAAGTTGCCAAGAAAGTCCCGTCACGTTTGATAATAAATGCTTGTCCAGACTTCCCAATACTAAGGCTATGGAGAAATTCCGAAATATGATCTAGACGTAAGGTTGAAATTAATACACCTTGGAAGTTATTACTATCATCATAGACTGGATAAAGATGGCTTAAAAGTAGCGTGGGTTATAAGTAGGAGATATAAACATCACTCCAGATGGCTTGACCAGCTTCTTTGGCTGTGATATAAATGGTGTGCTTGCGTGGGTCTGCGTTCTCGACTATGGCTTGTACAGTAGTGCGATCGCTTTGGTCATTAGTATGATAATAATAGAAGCTAAAATCTGTCTCTGGTTCGATAATATTAATCATATTCTCCAAATCCTAACTCGATCGCATCCAGTTTTTTTTGGTTTATCTTAGCCGGAATTTCTAGGTATAATTCTAGGTTTTGGTAAATGCGATCGCTTACTTCTTCGATTAATTGGTTCGCTAAATCGGCGATCGCACTTTTTCCTGTGCGGAACGATAAATAACCCACCAATCCGGTCGCTCCCACTACTTGGACTACAAATGGCACAATTAAAATTGTACTAATAGAGGTATTTCCGAATAGTGTTATAATGGCTTGGTTGAACTTTTTAACCAGCATAATATTTGCAGATAAAAGATTAGGATAATCACAATTTGGCTGCAGTATATCTTCAGTATTGAATCGGTAATTTTTAAAAATAATTAACTTTAAAATACCATAAATTTTGGCAATTACCACCCTGTAAATAAACCTGGATATTGATGGTATATTTAATCAAAAATTATCATGGAAATTGAGCATAAAATCCCCCCCCCAAACTGGCTTATGTAGAGGGGGAATGATAGTTTAGCTGATGGTTTGTTCCGACTCGATTTTGTCTAATAGCGCCACCACTTCTCGCTCAAACGCTACCTTAGCGCGGTTAGTTTTACCGCCAATATAAAGCCTGTCACCCTGTTGGAGTCCCCAAATTTGGGAATGAGATACATAACTCATTAATACACTAATCATCAGTAATCCAAATCCTAAATAAACAATCGGAATACCTGGATCAGCTTTAATTTGCAATCCTGTACTTCCCACCACCTCATCAACATAGAGGGTGACACCATTGATGTCAATAGACATACCCTCGCGGACTGTTGAGGCTAACTGACCATCATTGTCATAAATTAACACTGTTCCCTGTAAATCTTTCGCCAGCAGGGAGACTCCCTCACTCAAATCAGTTTTGGTGGGAACCCAAGTTCCCCAAATGCGACCTTTTCCCCCAGTGTCTAGTTGCGCCATTGGTAGTTGTAGCACCGGAGAACGATTGATCCGAACCCGCACCCCAGCAATTCCCCAATCAGCTTGATAAAAGGTGATACCATCATAACGTAGGGGTTTATTAACATGAATAGTTTGGCGATCGCGTTCTTTTCCCTCCCGGTCTACTACCGACAAATCAGAATAAAATTGATCGATAGTTCCATCTGGTGTATAATCAATCCAAAAGCGATTGACTTTAACCGCCCAATCTTGGGGCATTTGAGACCGAGAAAACGGCCCCGCATCTAGGATATTTTGAATCCCAAATAGATTACCACTAGGGACAAGTTCTTGAGCTAGAAAACCCGTCATTGAACCCACAATTGAACCCGCCAAAATAATCAACATACTAGCGTGAACTACAATGGGTCCAATCCGGCCAATTATACCTCGGCGAGCATAGAGTTTATTTCCCTCTTGAAAGACTAGATAACGACGGCTTTCTAAGGTCTGTTTGAGATGGTCTAGGGATACATTGTTTACCTCGGCACTTAAAGCCAAGTTTTTAAACTGTTTTTCCTTGTCGTAATATTGCCAACGTTGTGCCGATTTTAAGGTCGGTAACTGACGGGTGAAAGTGCAGGCTGTCAGACTAGAGCCAAATACAATTAGGATTGATAAAAACCACCAAGTCCGGTAAACATGATCTAACCCTATAAATAGTAATACCTTCCAGGTTAAAAAGCCAAACAAAGCCGGATCTTCTGGGTAGTTAGCTTGATAAAATGCGGCGGACTGTCCCTGTTCTATAACAGTTCCAGAGATGCTAAAAATGGCGATCGCTAACAATAAAACAATCGCTAATCGCAAATCCGCCAACACCGGAACTAATTCTTTACGGACAAATTTTCTGGGTGCTGTTCCCCAACTAGAAAGTTTAGAGAAAACCACATCTTTAGCAGTCATAATTAAATCAAGATTTTACAAAAGTTAACTAGGCGATCGGAGCCAGTCGGTACAACAGAGAAAACACCCCAAACCCCACCAGCAAAACACCACTAGCGGGAGTAATCCAACCCGACCACTGACGCAAAGCCAGCAACCTTTTAATAGTAGCCGTAAATGTACC
>NZ_PKGG01000324.1:0-4158 GCF_046480465.1 Arthrospira sp. PCC 8006 | reverse complement strand
GCCATAGATTGATGGTGTTCCGGCTGACATGGAAAACTTGACTGGCTTCTGTTTTGGGCATACCGTCTAGTTCAATTGCATCAATAACTTTTTGTCTGAGGTCGTAACTATAGGGGGCTGGCATTTTTGGTCTTCTTAGTCATCTCGTCCTCTCCATTATACGTCCTAACTTTCCTGTCTGGTGCTATAGGTTGATACGCTGCGATCAAAAGGGCAAGGGGAAAAGTAGGAGGCTGTTATAACTACCTACATAGACCTTTAAAAGTACCCCGGTGGATAGGACAAATCTAAAGATGGAATGCCCGCATAGATGGAACGTTTAAACCCCTCATTGGCTCTGCTAATAAATAAGTGAGTGTGCGAGATGTTTAGGAATGAAATAGGGCTGAGATGCTCGAAACAACCTCCTAGTGGGGACTTCAACCCCTTGGTTGAATACAAGAAACTCGTATCTCGTTTCTGAGCATCCCCATAACTGTTTATATGTCCCGACGTTGGGAGGAATCCAAACAAGGCAGGGAACTCAAGGTCAAGACTGAACGCTGGTGTTATGTACAGCAGGAAGTTGAGAGTAAAGGCGATAGCCACCCCCAGTTTCAGGACTCACAACCCGTCAGATTGAAGCGGGGAACGGAAGGCGTGAGGGAAACCTGTTCCCACNATAACSCGACCACTGCCAACCATCTATGATTAGGAAGACCGAATGTCCGACTTGAACCATCGTAATACACTAGCAGCGAAATAGGTTGACACGCTGCGCTCAAAAGGGCAAGGGGAAAAGTAGGGGGTTCGTCCGACTACCTACACAGACCTTTAAAAGTACCCCGGTTCTGAGGACAAATCTAACGATGGAATGCCCATATAATCGGAACGTTGTAACCCCTCCAAGACTCTGCCTATAAACAAGTGAGCAATATTACTCATAGGCAGTAGTGATAAGTGTAAGCGCAAGTCTCGGAGGGTGAAGGATGCGACCAGAAGCCAATGCCCATCTGTAATGGCTGGGATATGCCCACAGGTCGCGGTATGGATATAGATACTGCAATTAGTAGGATCCTAATGGCAGCGAGTTTAAAGACTACGTGTGCATACAACTCCAAAAGTTGAAGTACGAAAGCAGGGGTTCGTAACCCTGTTCCTATTGACAAAAAGGGTATCCATATCAGGAGCCGTGTGATGCGAAAGTATCAAGCACGGTTTTGAATAGGAGTTCGAGAAGGTGACTTCTCGTCCGACCTTACCTGTCACTCAAAATTTTAGACCCATGAGATATAAATATCATCGCCAAATCCAACCTAAACTTAGTGCCATTCCCCGTCATAAGTCTCAGGCTAATCTTTACCGAAATTCATATCTACTGGCGGTTGAAAAAAAGCGCCTAACCGAAGAATTGGAGGTTTTACAAAGTCGGAGCCATATCATCGAACAACGACTCGCATTGATTGAAGACCAACTAGGAGAACTAGAAAAAGATGTAACTCAATTATCAGTTCCACCTTCCCCTAAACCTCAAAATAATCTTCCTGTCAATAATCCAGAACCGCCACCTCAATCTAACCCCACCAATTCCAGCCATATTAATACCTTTATGGTTGATTATTAGGAATAATTAAAGGCGGTTTTATGATATAAAAACAGAAATATAAAACCGCCTCTACAGGACTTCTAACACTGCTTTCGGGGATAATTTGCCCTTAAACCAAACGACTCGCGCCGGAATCTCACTAATTTTAACTCCCGCTTTAGCTAAGTTTAAACGTTCGGAAATCGCTAAAATTAAGTGGTCGCATTCAGACTGCCGCACTTGAGAGAATTTCTTTCGTAAATATTCCGATCGCCAATAACCAACTATTTCTAACAGAAACATTCTACCATCAGGATGAACTAACCGAAAATCGGGAATCATCACACTACCAGGAATGGGAATCAAATCGACTTCCCTTTCTAGTCGCCACTCAGTTTTTAGGGAACTCCAACGGTCAGCAAAAGACTCTTCAATCATGCTATCATAGGGTTTACCTGGGGGATAGTGGCTAACTAATTGACAGTCAGAATTGAGGGTGTAACGACCCGTTTTAATTACCTTCGTATAAGGGTCTCGCTGTTGTAGGGTAGCCTGTAGACTCCATTTGGTGACATGGAGTAAAGCTGGTATCATTTTCGCTAAGGCTAACCCATAGCGTGTACTAGCTTTAAATAAGCTGGTGGGTCCGTCTACCGTAATCGTAAATCCATGGTCTGCGTCTCCTTCAATATACGCCATTAACTGAAATAATTTTAAGTACCGAAACAAAAGTTTATATTCTCCGGGGTCGTTACGGTAGGCGTTGATTTTGATCTCACTAGCACGATAAAATATACCCTGTACTTGTGACAAGTTATAACGGTGAATTAAGGCTTCTGGCGTGGGAGTATCAAACTGGGTCAAAATCCGGTTTTCTTGGAGGTCTGCATAGAGTCCCGCTTGAATTTCTGAGGGGAAAACTTCCCGTTTTAATTCCGCCGTTAAGTGAAGGGATAATTTCTCTAAAGTGGTGGCGGTAGAATGGGGGGAAGGAATCGATTTAGCAGCTTCTGAGAATACCCTTTCTCGTAATTTTTCGGGGTCGAGAGGGCTGATAATTTCAAAAGTACAAAAACCACTCCTAAGTAAGTGGGCTAATCCTCGTTTGATGCGATAGTTGGGGCTATCTCCTTCTAGGTCTTGGAGTTGGCGGTTTAATTCGCCTTGACTATGGTTGACGCAGTTGGTAAATTGTTCTATGATTTCGGAGGCGATCGCTAAATTTACCTGGTTAATTGGTAATCTCAGGGGGATAATTGTTTCTCCATTTTGTCGATAGCTGAGTAAATCAGTGGGTAACATATCAAGGTAAAGTTAATCGTAAAATCATTATCAGTTTTGGCGATCGCTTTTCTATGGGTGAGGCGGTTGCCTCATTCCCATGGACTAGAGAAATGCGATCGATGCGTAGGCTTGGATTATTTCCAAATTGTCATTAATTTAGCCTCATATTAAAACATTACCACACTACGAATAGACTCTCCTCGGCGCATCAAATCAAACCCTTCGTTAATCTGTTCAAAAGGCAAAACATGAGTAATTAAATCATCAATATTAATCTTACCCTCCATATACCAATCAACAATTTTCGGCACATCAGTCCGACCCCTTGCGCCGCCAAAAGCCGACCCTTTCCAAACCCTTCCTGTCACCAACTGAAAGGGACGGGTACTAATTTCCTGTCCGGCTGATGCTACCCCGATAATAACACTCACCCCCCAACCTTTATGACAGCATTCTAAAGCCTGACGCATAACTTTAACATTACCAATACACTCAAAACTATAGTCAGCGCCACCCTTAGTTAAATCCACCAAATAAGCCACCAAATCACCCTCAATTTCTTGAGGATTCACAAAATGAGTCATCCCAAATTTTTCGGCAATTTCTCGCTTTTGCGGGTTCATATCAACCCCGACAATCATATCACATCCAACCATTTTCGCCCCTTGAATTACATTTAATCCAATCCCCCCTAAACCAAACACTACCACCTTAGAACCCGGTTCAACTTTCGCCGTATTAATCACCGCACCGATACCCGTTGTCACCCCACAACCGATATAACAAACCTTATCAAAAGGTGCATCTTCCCTAATTTTAGCTACCGCAATTTCTGGCAAAACCGTATAGTTAGAAAAAGTCGAAGTTCCCATATAATGATGAATCATTTTCCCATCTTTGGAAAAACGGCTACTACCATCAGGCATTAATCCCTTTCCTTGGGTTCCTCTAATGGCTTGACAAAGGTTGGTTTTCATGCTAAGACAATACTCGCACTGACGACATTCTGGAGTATATAAAGGGATGACATGATCACCCGGTTTAAGACTTTTTACATCTGGTCCTACTTCTACTACAATTCCCGCCCCTTCGTGTCCTAAAATAGCTGGAAATAATCCCTCTGGGTCAGCACCAGATAATGTATAAGCATCAGTATGACAAATTCCTGTGGCTTTAATTTCCACTAACACTTCCCCAGCTTTTGGACCTTCCAGGTGGACGGTTTCTAGGCTGAGGGGTTTTCCGGCTGACCAAGCAACGGCGGCTTTAACTTCCATAGTATACCTCTGAGTTTATTTGATTATTTAGAT
>NZ_PKGG01000280.1:0-5635 GCF_046480465.1 Arthrospira sp. PCC 8006 | reverse complement strand
CCAAACAAGTCACCAGTTGAAACGCGTTATGTTGGTAGTGAACTGAATTCAGCGGGGTGATGATTAGATAATGCGATCGCATTTTGTTGGTAGCGAGTAGGCTCCCCAATATTTCCCCAATAACCTGGTTCCCTACGGGAGTCAGGTAGGCGGTCTGATATCGTTGTACATTGATAGGGGTATCGTTGTACATTGATAACCTAGTGGGTTCCCCTATGGGTTGTTTTTGAGCCATACCCTCCCCCTAACCGAAACAAGCACTATTGGGGAAACGAACGATGTGATAGCAGTCAATGGTTCGTTACGAACCGATAGGCTTGCCATTGACGGGTATCACAAGGGAGTTACCCTATCGGTGTTTGGTTGGGGGGTGGTATGAGTGTTTGACAGATTGATTAAGTTGTGCTTGTTGACTGAGTAATCAACCTATTGACAGAATTATTTTCCTGTGCTAGGACTAAGTTATGAGTAACATTTGAGTAACTAGGCATAGTTATCGGGTTGAGTAATAGCCCGCTATCGCTGTCAGGATAAGGGTTTATACTAAACTCCCCGGGTAGGATTCGAACCTACGACCAATCGGTTAACAGCCGACCGCTCTACCACTGAGCTACCGAGGAAAGTGGGTTGTGGTTATCTTGGCCACAGTTAACTATAGTAACCCAGTGGTAAAATTTTGTCAAGCATTTTGCTCAAATTTATTTTAGCCCCATCCGCAACTGAGCCAAACGCCTTTGAGACTCAGGGTCTAGGGAACTGTCAAGAAAGCGACTCCTCGATCGCTTTGGAGTTTGGTGGCGACGTTGGCGCTGTCGATTAGAGGCCTCAACAGCTTCCGATAGCTGCATTGCAGACATCCATTCAGCACCGTAGCCCATGACAGTCAACTGTTGTGCGCGGTCTGAGGTAGCCACCAGCAACCGCCGCCGTGACAGTCGCAATTTATGACGCAGGGACGCACACATTTTTTCTATATAAGTGTCAGCAGTTTGACCATAAGCTGTATAGTGAATCAACAGATTACGGCTGACCTTTTCACTGACACCGGGAGTATTCTGATAGTGAGCATCGAAGACAATGCGAGCATCAAGACCTTCAAAAGCACTGTAATTAATCAGACTTTCGATCAGATGTCGCCGGGCTGACTCCGTGCTTTCCCCGTCGCGCTTTTGTTGCAGACCGGGCCAAATTCCGATGATGTTATAACCGTCTACAAACAGGACGGCATTGGTTAAAGGGCGTGACATGATTTATTACTGGAAAGCTCATATTGAACAGTGGACAATTTTTGCTTAGTTTCAATAATGGCATTTTTTTCGTTAGGTAGGATGAAAAAATCAAGTTTTCCAATCTAGGCTTGATGATTTTGCATCAATCGGCGTTTTAGGGGTTCAGGGTTTCCCTGAGCCACGACACGGCCGTTTTCCAACAAAAAAGCACCATCGCTGTAGTCAAGTTCATCGAGGCGGTGTGTCACCCAGAGGGCGGTAATGCCGCGATTTTTGACTAAATGGCGAACTTGAATAACCAGGTCTCGCTGACTGTCGGGGTCTAGTAGGGCGGTAGGTTCATCGAAAAGTAGGACTTGGCAATGTCTAGCGATCGCACCTGCAATAGCTATACGCTGTTTTTGTCCTCCGCTGAGGGCATAAATAGGGCGGCGTTGCAATTCCAGCAATTTCACCGCCCCCAAAGCATCCTCAACCCGCCGTCTAACTTCTTCTAGGGGGAGGCGGTCTTCCACCAAACCAAAGGCCACATCTGCCCCCACAGTAGGCATAACCAGTTGGTGATCGGGATTTTGGAAGACAAACCCCACCCGTCCCTGAATGTTAATCTCACCGGACTGGGACGGCAACAGTCCTGTCAGTAGCCGCAACAGGGTTGATTTGCCGCTGCCATTAGTACCAAGCAACATCCAAAATTCCCCTTTAGGGACGGCTAGGGAACAAGAAGTCAGGACTCTAGCACCTCCCGACCATTGAAAGTTCAGGTTTTTGACTTCAATAGCCGGGTTGGTTGTTTGGGGTCTGGCAGATTGGCTCATTATGTTAAGGCTACAAATCCAGGAGATCTACCTGTGGCTGTGGTGCCAGATTTTTCGGAAATCTGCACGGCCGAGATTTCGCTGCTGAGGACAGCTACTTTTTTATCGGTCATTTTCTCGCAGGTTAGCTCTAACAGTTGCCGATGGTCTGAGCGCATCATGTCTAGGACCTGGTTATAGACCCCTACAGCGTCCTCTTGGGTCTTTCTTTGTACCGATAGGGGAACCGGGACATATTTAACGATGATGTCAATGGTGAACATAGAAAAGTCTTAAAAAAACGTTAAGTTTAACACCGACTCTCATCAGTATGGCAGATATCGGCACTGTCTGCTTGACATCATAACTCTTACCTCGCCAGGAATCAGGCGATCGCATCACTTCTGGACTATTACCGATCCCCAGTAGTACCCTCGCCATTAATTTCATTCTGGGACTTGCCAATCTGAGAATTTATGTTTATACTGTTAAGATAGGTAAAGAAAAGTTAACTGCATCGATCATATTCCTAACTTTCTGTTAATAACGGGAAGCTAGATTTTACAATAGAGATCAGTTGGCTGATTTACTGGAAATTATAATTTATTCGGAGATTTGGGTTTATGACAATAGCAGTCGAACGCCCCCAAGTCACTAGAGGATGGTTTGATGTCCTCGATGACTGGCTGAAGCGCGATCGCTTTGTATTCGTAGGATGGTCTGGTATCCTGCTGTTCCCCTGTGCCTATCTATCTATCGGCGGATGGCTCACCGGAACCACCTTTGTTACCTCTTGGTACACTCACGGACTCGCCAGTTCCTACCTCGAAGGCTGCAACTTCCTGACCGCTGCCGTCAGCACCCCCGCCAACAGTCTGGGTCACTCCCTGCTGTTCCTGTGGGGTCCCGAAGCTCAGTGGGACTTTACCCGCTGGTGTCAATTAGGGGGTTTATGGGCTTTTGTAGCTCTACACGGAGCTTTCGCGCTGATTGGGTTCTGCCTGCGTCAGTTAGAAATCGCCCGGTTGGTTGGCATTCGTCCTTATAATGCGATCGCTTTCACCGGTCCTATTGCGGTGTTCGTGAGCGTATTCTTAATGTACCCCTTGGGTCAATCTGGATGGTTCTTTGCTCCCAGCTTTGGTGTAGCAGGCATCTTCCGGTTTATCCTATTCTTCCAAGGATTCCACAACTGGACTCTCAACCCCTTCCACATGATGGGAGTTGCGGGCATCCTCGGTGGTGCGCTACTCTGTGCTATTCACGGTGCTACAGTAGAAAACACCCTGTTTGAAGACGGAGAAGGTTCTAACACCTTCCGAGCTTTTGAACCCACCCAAGCGGAAGAAACCTACTCCATGGTGACAGCTAACCGCTTCTGGTCTCAGATTTTTGGTATTGCTTTTTCCAACAAACGCTGGTTACACTTCTTCATGCTGTTTGTTCCTGTAACAGGGCTGTGGATGTGTTCCATCGGTGTAGTAGGTCTAGCTGTGAACCTGCGGGCTTATGACTTCGTGTCCCAAGAATTGCGCGCGGCAGAAGATCCTGAGTTTGAAACCTTCTATACTAAGAACATTCTACTTAACGAAGGTATTCGCGCTTGGATGGCTCCAGCCGATCAACCTCACCAAAACTTTGTATTCCCCGAAGAAGTTCTACCTCGCGGTAACGCTCTGTAATCTGGGACTACTCACATAACCAATTAACCCCCTTTCCTCAACGGATTGGGGGTTTTGGTTTGATTTTGATTTTATGGGTTCAAAAGGCTTCTGATGGTTTCGATCCGATCGCGATTAACTCCCAAATCTGACTCTCCCAGTCGGGAAGCCGATCGCACTTGAATCAGCGCCGCGTGATCATCTAAATAAAATTCTACATCATCCACAAAGCCCATAATCGCCGAGGTAAATTCGGCATTAAGATAATGGTCATCCGCCGTCACGATTTTGGCGTTGTCCATACTCTCGACCACTTGTTTGATTTGAGCCAATGCTTCCTCCCCAGAGGTGGAATAGGTGAAAGGTTCGATATAATGAACCGCGTCCTGGCTTTGGGTGGAAACGCAGTTAGGGGAATCGGGACAATCGGAGAGATGGCCGTCGTGTACTCCTAGGTTATCGGGTCGCTGTCCTGAGAAGGAAAACAGACTCCCTAGGACGCTGGGATGGGTAGGCGCAGCCAGCGCCACGGTTTCCCCCCCAAAATATCCAACCAGTCCCAACCATAAGGCGATCGCCATGGGTAGTAATTTTTTGTGCAAGAATCTTAGGGGTGAAATCTGCATTTGACATCCTCCCCAGCCTAAAGGCGTGGGGATTCCTCGTTTGACCATTAGATAGCCTCCTGACGGGTAGACAAACAAGCCACTGCCCCAGGCTGGGGTCTAACATAGCTTAACGTTTGCCCATTCAGGTCGGCAAGCCCTGCCGCCAAAATATTTACACTGGCGTTGATATCGCGGTCCTGTTCTGCCCCGCAATTTAAGCAAAGCACAGACCGGATCGAGAGGTCTAGTTTGCCCCAGCGATCGCCACAACATGAACAAGTCCCAGAAGTGGGTTCCCATCGACTGATGACCCTCACCTCTCGCTCATTAATCATGTTAGCCTTGGCTTCACACAGGGTTCTAATGTGTCGCCACCCGGCCCGGCTGATGGCCCTAGCTAGACAGCGGTTTTTAACCATACCTGAGACATTTAAATCCTCCAACACTACAACGCTGTTGTCTCGAACTAATCGAGTCGCCAGCTTTTGGTTGAAGTCTTGGCGAATATCGGACTGTTTCGCTTCTGTACGGGCGATCGCCATCCGTAAACGCCCTCGTCCCCTAGAGCCTTTAACAGACCTAGCTAGTTTACGCTTACCCTTGCGGATTTTGCGGTCTAAGGTATTGGTATTAGGTGCCTTCACCTTCTCACCTGTGCTCAATGTGGCTAAGGTTTCCAGTCCCAAATCCACGCCGACCCCTTGGTTTTTAGGTTCGACGGTGATGGGCTGAATCTCCACTACGAAACTCACAAAGTACCGCCCTGCACAGTCTTTAATTACTGTCACTGAACTAGGCTCAGAGGGCAGGGGTCTCGACCACTTCGTTTTTAACTCCCCAATTTTGGCGACATAGACTTTAGAGCCTTTCAGTTTAAATGCTGCTTTGGTAAAACGAGCAGATTGCCGGTTTGTCTTCTTTTTGAATCGAGGGGGGTTTACCCTTGGCCCCTTGCGTTCGCCCTTAACGGATTTAAAAAAGTTACGGTAGGCAATGTCTAAGTCCTGGAGAGCTTGCTGCAATGGAACGGAGGAAACATCACCAAGCCACGCCCTTTCCATAGTCTTCTTTGCCTCGGTCAACCGCCCTGAGAGTACCTTAACCCCCGGATACTGCCCAGACTGTTTTGAGAACCCTAACCCATCATTAAAAGCTACTCTCACACAGCCAAACAGTTGAGCAAGGCTTTGCTGCTGTCCGACGGTGGGGTAGATTCTATACTGATAGCGTGCTTTCATCGCTGTAGGCTCAGTGGTTTTGTAGTAATATACTAACTTAGGTGCGMGACGTTTAGGAATCAAATAAGACTGAAATGCCTGAAAAAACTTACTAGTGGGAAT
>NZ_PKGG01000547.1:0-488 GCF_046480465.1 Arthrospira sp. PCC 8006 | reverse complement strand
TAGGGTATCCTGAGTTTAAGAAACACTCTCGTTCAGTAGAGTACAAAACCTCTGGCTGGAAGCTACTTGAACCTAAGCGTATTAAGTTTACAGATGGTTTTGCTATCGGCGAGTTGCGCTTGATTGGTAGCTATGATTTAGCCCATTATGACGAATCACAAATTAAGCGGGTTCGGCTAGTCCGTCGGGCGGATGGGTACTATGTTCAGTTCTGCATCAAAGCAGATTGTCGAGTGCAGACAAAACCCAGTCAAAAAGCTATTGGGATAGATATGGGACTGCGATATTTCATAGCCACCAGTGATGGCAGTGTAATAGAGGCACCTCAGTTCTACAGAAAAGCTGAAAAGCAGCTTAATCGTGCGAATCGGCGGAAATCTCGAAAGTTTCGTAAAGGAGCAAAACCTCAGTCCCAGAACTATCACAAGGCTAGGAATCGGTATGCTCGCGAGCATTTGAGAGCATGATTTAATCTCAAATTAGGTTAA
>NZ_PKGG01000460.1:0-1268 GCF_046480465.1 Arthrospira sp. PCC 8006 | reverse complement strand
CACATCATTGGCACTGTTGCGGTGCGCCCCAATGGCATCAAATTCATCAAAAAAATAAACGCCCCGTGTTAGTGACATTGCATCAAAAATTAATTGAAGTCTGCTGGCAGTTTCTCCCATAAACTTCCCAATTAAGCTACTATATATAACCGTCATCAGCGGAAGTTGTAACTCACCGGCTAAAGCGGCGGCAGTCATTGTTTTGCCAGAACCAGGGTGTCCTAATAAAAGAATTTTTCGCCGGGGAGATAGGTTATAATTTTGCAGACGACTACGCTGTTTTTGTTCGGTAAGAATCCGCTGAAGTTTGGTTTCAAGCTCTGATGAGAGTACCATATCAGATAGCTTAGTCTCTGGGTAACGTGCTGATAGTAAATTAGCTAATTCACCTTTTGGCTGAACTAACGGTACTGCACTATTTTTTCGCTCGATCGCCGAACCCCGGTTTTTAGCTTCATCAATTAACTCCCGAATTTCTTGAGCCAATTTTCCATGTCCCTGCCTTGCTTCATGCGCTGCAATTTGAAGGGCTGCAGAATAAAACTGCTGATCTTCGCCTTCTATTTGGCTTTTTATAAGCGCTATGATTTGACGAGCAGTAGACATAAATCTGGTATCCCCTTCTATAATAGCCCACCCTTGGTGATGCTATTATATATTATAACTCATATCTCATATTTAGAGAAAAAATTTACCAAAATCGTTTACTCTTGAGGGTGATGGGTTCATTTAATAGATTTAAAAAATGAATACTTCACAACCAGGCGAAGACTATGCTTTAACAACTGACCTTCTATATTATATTTAGGGTGTTTTCATCGCCATTTAAACTGCATCTATTTGGCTCATTAAAGAAGGTGCGGCTGATTGCTGTTCAGCCTGATATGAGCGCGGATAGGTTCCTTAATTTGACTCGGAGACAAAGGTTGTGCGATCGCCTCTTCCAACAACTCCTCCCTAAACTGCTCATCGTGAACCCGGGTAATGGTTTTCGTCTTCGTATATTCCATGCGTCCCCAGGGCAAAGCCTCCAGAAATACTGTAGTAGCGATCACGTTAGGAAGTCGGCATCGCAATTGTGGAAACTCCTATCGGATCTGTTGGGAGAGGATGTTAAAAAGAAGAATGTTCGATCGCTTATCGAAAATTTCTGTAGCAACCTATACAATAAATCACAAAATCGATCGCCCTCCCCTCCCAGCAGCAAATCCAAACCTCGCCACGACCTCAGCCAAGCCCCCGAATACGATCGCCTCTACAAGCGCACC
>NZ_PKGG01000070.1:0-23247 GCF_046480465.1 Arthrospira sp. PCC 8006 | reverse complement strand
AATCCAACCCCACATTAACCAACCCTGTTGAGTAATATTGTCGGCTGAAAGTTTCCCCCGTAACCACTGAATAACGGTAACCGCCATAAGTCCGGCTAGAAAGAAACCAATAGCAATCATAATCCGAAAAGAGTAGTAAATCAAACCCAACAAACGCGGTCTATCTTCTGGTTTCCACTCTTTTAAACCCAAGACAGGTTCGGATAATTCTTTTTTAAATTCCAGAATATACCCTAAACCATTCGGGATAGTAATTTCCCAATCATTTTGTTGGGTCTGGGGGTTAGGAAAAGCCAACAAACTCCAATCAGCAGACTGTCCAGCGGGGATAGTTTCCCACTGCGCCTCCATAGCGGCTAATTTAGTGGGTTGGTAGTGATAAACTTGTTCGCCACTCAAATGTCCTATATAAAGCTGCATTGGTGCGACAGCGATAGTAGCAGCGATCGCAATTTTTAGGGATTTGGAGAAAAACTGATGATTGCGTTTTTTGAGGATATACCAAGCACTAATTCCACCAATCACAAATAGGGATGTTTCTAATGTTGCGAAGAACATATGCAGAAAGCTGTTGAACATGAAGGGGTTAAAGATGGCTTGAAAATAGTCAAGCACGACAAATTTACCATCCACCATTTCCACTCCTGCCGGGGTTTGCAGCCAGGAATTAGCCGACAAAATCCAAAAAGTTGAAAGATTAGCACCAAAAGCAACAAGAATGGTGGAAATAAAGTGAATAGTGGGGTTAACGCGCTCCCAACCAAATACCATAATTCCCAAAAATGCGGCTTCTAGCATAAACGCCCATGATGCCTCGAAGCCAATCACACTACCAAAAAAGTTACCAATAGCTTCTGATAAAGGAGCCCAATTAGTGCCAAATTGAAACTCCATAGGAATGCCACTAGCGACACCTATGCCGAAGTTGAGGACGTAAAATTTAGACCAAAATCTGGCATGATAATAATAGTCTGGGTTGCGAGTTTTCAGCCATAGTCCTTCAATAATAACTAGGTAGATACCTAGCCCTGTAGTAAGAACCGGCCACAACATATGAAAGATGGCTGTGAGTGCAAATTGCATTCGCGACAGTGCGACGGTGTTGGATAGAATATCCACGCTTTAATCTCCGTTTTAACAATGTTATGGGATGATTCCCTACTACTTGAATAAAGGATAAGTAGGGAAGTCGAGTTATGAGTTATAGCTTGATAATTATGATTGATTATAGTTAAGTTGGCTACCAGAAAGCCCAATTTTAGACTCTGGAGAATGCCAAAAAGGTTTATCTTCTAGGAAAAATGAGTTTGTTAATTTTTGTTAAGGCGGTGGGACCTAGCTGCTGAGTCATGGGGCTGAAAAACTCGACTGGCTGGGCTTTAGGGGGTTATAGATTGATTGATTAGCAATTCTAAACAGTTTGGGGAAAGGGTAAAGTAAAAGAGGGTCGTTTTGGCGACATTTCCCGAAGCGCCCCCCAAATCATTATTGTTTACCAGGTACTCCTCATGAGTAAAAAAACCGAAGCAGATGCTATTATTCGTAATCACGTCCTCCGGTCAATGGGAGGTGGATTAATCCCTATCCCCATAGTGGATTTTATGGCAGTTACTGCTATTCAAATGGAAATGCTACAGGAACTTGCTAAACTGTATGGAGTCAACTATTCTGTTAGTACGGGAAAAGCATTTGTTTCGGCATTAACAGGTACAACTATTGCTCGTTTGGGTTCTAGTTTCATTAAGGCAATTCCGGGTATTGGTTCGTTAATTGGTGGGACTTCAATGGCTTTGACTTCTGGGGCTTCTACCTATGCGGTGGGACAGGTTGCTATTAACCATTTTTCTAGTGGTGGGTCTCTGAATAATTTTGCGGAAGAAGAGGTTAAGTGGGCTTATGAATCGGCTTTTGAAAGGGGAAAAAACTATGTTTCTGACCTGGAAAAAGACAAGGCTGATGAGGCGGCTAATATCTATCAAACTTTAGAGAAATTGGGTCAATTGAAGCAGCAAGGTGTTTTGAGTGAGGAGGAATTTCAAGCGAAAAAACAAGAACTATTATCTCGGATTTAGGTAAGGTTCTCTCTGGGTTAATTAACTGGCTGATTATCTGAAGTATGGTTAAATAGTCACGGTTTATGAAACCTGGTTTCTGGTCATGTTTCCCACCCCTATTTTCCAGCAGACGGGAGAAACTGGGTTTCTTAATTATCAGGATGCACTACTAGAGTTGTCATTAGGAATGCTATATCTAGTATGCTTTATCATATTCCTCAAGCTAAACTTACTACTTCGCCACCAGTGGTATTAGAAATACTGAAGGAGTCTAAAGGTCTGGACCGCGCGCGTCATAAATGCACTGATTATGATTGTTTACTGAAGACTAATCGTTTGTCTGGTGAGTGTTATAGGATTTTTAAAAACCAGACTAATGATATGCTGATGGGTGTGGTTAGAAATTATTTGAGGGAAATTAAGAGGGGTGATAATGGGACTATTCCCAATTATCAAGATGAGATACGGCGCGCAAAATTACAGTTATTTAATACAATTGTTGATGATATATATACCCAAATTAAGAGGGTTCTGGATTTACAAAATCCTAATTATCTGGAAAGCCGAAAAGGTAGCCTTGAAGAGGAGATTAGGAAACTCTCGGAAAATATTAATGATGCGAAAAGGTTGTTGATTAAGTCTCTGTCAAAAAATCTCCAAAATATCAAAAGTTTGGAAGAACAAAAAGGTATGATTGAATGCAGTATTCTCAGGCTAGAGATAGAGATAGATGATAGTCAAGGCTTTGAGTATCATAACTATCAACTGCAACAATTATATGCAAGAAATGAAGGACGCAAACAACGGCTTAACCAGGAAGTATCTAATTTACAACATCAGATAAATGTGATTAAAAAAATTTGCCAAGATTTAGACAACAGGACTAATGATAAAATCCATATATGGAATGAAAAAAGACAGGATAAAATCCGGGAAAAGCAGCAACTTTCGGCGCAAATTAGCGGGGAAATTCAAGAGGTTAAAAATCAGGTGATGAAGGGATTAAATGAACTACAAGAATTAGTGCAGCAAGAAGGTTCATTGGCTGGGAGTATTCCGAATAATTTGCATGGCTTATTAGGGGATATAGGAATAAAATGGGGTGGTTGTTTAAGGGAATATGAGAATAGCAACCACCCTAGATAAAGTTGGGTTTAGTTGAACTTAAAGGCTTAATTTAAGCGCCGATTCCAAGCTGTTTCAGCATCTAAAATCGCCTGATCAACAGTTTTTTGATTTAACATGGCGGCTTGCAAATTGTTGTAAATAATGGTCTGCAATTCTTTGATGTCTTCTAGGGGTGGAATCAAAACTTGAGCGTTTGGCATCTGTTGGGCGCTAATTTTCCTGGCTTGGTCTTGGGGTGTAGCATCTGCGGGTATGTTTTGAAAGAAGGGATTTTCTAATGCTTGAATGCTGGAAGGGATGACGTTTGAGGCTTTGGCAAAGTTTAATTGATTGGGACTATTAGTGACAAATAAGGCAAAATTTATGGCATCTTCTGGGTGGCGAGTATTTTGGGGTATAACTAGGTTCATGACGGCGACGGAGATTTTACCATTTTCGCCGGTAATGGCGCTAGATGGGGCGGAAACTTTGGCTATATCGGGGGCATTTTCTGCGATCGCTCTAAAAAATTGAGGTCCGGTGGTCAATAGGGCAATTTCCCCAGCTTGATACAATTCGATCGCCCTTCGATGTCCCTGAGTTAAGACTTCTCTGGGTAACAGATCCTGTTGATATAAATCAACCCAATATTGAAAGGCGGCGCGACCTTCGGGAGTATTAAAAGCGGCTTTTCTATTATTATCAACTAACTGAACTCCCATCTGAACTAAGGACTGTAAAACTTGGGCGGAGTCGGTGGGAACAAAGGAAACAAATAGGGCATATTTTCCGGTTCTCTGGCGAATAGTTTGGGCAACTGTGGCAAGTTCCTGATAGGTAGTGGGGGGATTTTCAAGACCTGCTTGATTGAGTAAATTCTGATTATAAATGACAATTTGGGTAGTCAAATACCAGGGAATGCCAAAGGTGCGATTTTGACAATTATCACCGTCGCAGGTTTGGATCATATTAGCTTCCCAGATATTGGGTAAATATAGCGATCGCACTTCTTCGGATAGGTGTTCATCCAAATTTAACCAAGCATCGCGACCCGCCAACATGGAGGCAAAATCGGGGTTCAAATTAACCAGGTCGGGGGCGGTTTGGGCGGACACCGCCGCCAATATTTTACTCTCCATAGCTGACCAAGGTACATCTACCCAGCGAATTTTTACTTCGGGGTGATCATTTTCAAAGTTAGCAATTAACTGATTAAAATAGTCATTAAACTGAGGTTGAAGCTGCATTGTCCAAAACTCCACCTCACGGCGATCGCTTTGATCAGTAGTTGGGGAGGCGCAACTAACCCCCCAAGTCAACAGCAAACCCAACAAAGCCCAACCTACAAAGCGTTTCCAGGTCTTTGAACCCATACCATTTATATCAAATCAGAATAAATAACTCAGTATACACTATTATTCAGATAACCATCTGCATCCAGTCAGAGGGGGAAGGTGTCTAACCCTTCATTTTGGTTAGAGATAATCAGCCCAATTGCCAGAATCAAGATTTTCTGGAAGTTTCAAACATTTAACAGCTCTTTGGCATATACAATGCTAAATGGGAAATTTTCACAAAATCAATGAGGTCTGAAACTCTAAGTTTATGCTAACGGTAGTGATCATAAATACAGTTTGGGTAGTAGCTTCGGTGGTATGGGTAGAATTAGTGCGAGACACCTACCACGCCCTGGCCCATGTTTGGCAACCCCTGTATCGCCTCCATTCTTGGCATCATCGGGTATTTCGTCCCGACTATAGCATCAAAAGTGAGGAGATTTATCGGAAAGCACACTGGTATAATGATGTGCCAGAGGCGATGGTGATGTTAGTATTCAGTTTAGGGTTTTGGCTGGGTATCTATGGGCTGACAGGAGATCCTCACTGGTTGACGCTGACAGGTCCAGTGTACACCCTTGGCTTTCTACTACCTGCGATCGCTAGAGGTTCAGGAATTCCCCACGCGGACACACTGACTGACTTAACCCACCTTCCGGGTGCTTTTTCTCAGCCACCGTCGCGGTTATTGGTGAACCAATCTTATCACTGGCGACACCATTTTGATAACCAAAATGCCTACTTTTGCGGGACTCTCACGGTTTTAGATAAAATTATGGGGACAGGACTTTCTCTAAAAGGTAAAACAGTGGCGGTGACTGGCGCTTCTGGGAGTTTAGGGCGATCGCTACTTAAACACCTCCACAACTCTGGGGCGAAGGCGATCGCTTTATCATCAACTTCCCAAACTGTCACCGTCACCATTGACCAGGAAGAATTACCCCTAAAAACTATAACCTGGCAAGTAGGCGAAGAGGAACAATTAGCGAATCTGTTGGAAACGGTAGATATCCTAATTATCAATCATGGTATTAATGTACACGGTGAGCGAACCCCAGAGGCGATCGGCAAATCCTACGAAATTAATACTTTCTCGAGTTGGCGACTGCTAGAATTGTTTTTAAAAACGGTTCGCACCAACACAGATATCGCCCGCAAGGAGGTCTGGGTAAATACTTCGGAAGCGGAAGTTAGCCCGGCTTTTAGTCCTCTGTATGAACTCAGTAAACGCACTTTAGGGGATTTAATCACATTACGCCGCCTAGACTCTCCCTGTGTGATTCGTAAGCTGATTTTAGGGCCTTTTAAAAGTAACCTTAACCCGATTGGGGTGATGTCAGCGGACTGGGTAGCAAAGCAAATTATCAAACAAGCCAAGTCCGACGTGAGGACTATTATTGTCACCATTAACCCTTTAACATTTGTGGCTATCCCGATTAAAGAGTTTTGGGTTTCTACCTATTTCAGGTTATTTAGCAAATCTGAGCATATCTAGACGGACATGATCATCAATGAGCTATCGTAATCCCGCGCCGACAGTAGATATCATCATCGAACTTATAGATCGGCGATCGCGACCGATTGTATTAATAGAACGGAAAAACCCCCCCTATGGTTGGGCTATTCCTGGAGGATTTGTAGACTACGGCGAGTCAGTGGAAACCGCAGCCACCAGAGAAGCCAAAGAAGAAACGGGGCTAGATGTCACGTTAATTCAACAGTTCCATGTCTACTCAGACCCTAACCGAGACCCTCGCCAACATACCCTAGCTGTGGTATTTATCGCTACGGCGAAGGGAGAACCCCAGGCGGCTGATGATRCTCAAAATTTAGAAATCTTTGAGCCCTGGCGCATTCCCCAGGATCTATGCTTTGACCACGATCGCATTTTACAAGACTATCTGCAATTTCGCCATTTTGGACTCCGACCCAGGCTAATGTGAGTCAGTGAACACCCGACTACCCCCAACTCGCTTCTTCTCAGAAAAAGAGAGTAAGAGACAGAGGTGGCCCACTAAGTATGGGGGTAATATCCACTTACTCAGCACCGGAATTGGGTTCTAAGCCCCACTGATACTTGAGAAAGTGCTGATACATATTCTCCCTAACCAACATTTGTTCGTAAAGATTAACCAAAAACTCCTGGGCTTGTTCCCGGCTCATTTGGTTTACCTGCATTCTAAAGGAGGACAGGTTAAATTGTTGTTCCAAAGATAAGCTACTAGATTCCATGATGACGTGAACTCCTTAAAAGTGGGTTTGGGTTAATTTTCTTGGCTGGCCACCCTTGTCCCGGAAATTATTACGAATTATAACAATTATTTGACAAAGTGCCTACCTTAATATACCCAAATCTTTGGATTTACCATAACAGATCTAACCCCAAAATTTGTCATCCACGATACGAGATGACTGGATAGTTGGGAAAAAACTATGGCTGTGGGGGGATAAGTGGCAATAATTAACCGAAACTGAGAGGATCAACATCAATGGAAAAGCGAACAGACTGGGGGCATTTTTCAGCCACAGCAGCGAGAGAGGGAGGCGGGGTAGTCTGACCTGGGAGGAATTTTAATAAAATCTGCCAGCGGTATTGATTAGCAACACGCATAATGGGAGCGGGTGCGGGTCCCAAAAGTTCGCAAGTTCCCGGAAGCAGCTCAGAAGTTAACTCAGAGGCGATCAGGTGGGCGGTTTGTTCAACGTCGATCGCATTATAACCCCTTAACTGGAGTAAAATCAAGCCACCAGAGGGGGGATAATTAAGCTCTGAGCGGTGTTGTAGCTCGGTTTCGACAAAAGAATCATAAGCATGGTTGCGGACGGCTTCCACGACGGGATGTTCGGGGGTATAGGTTTGTAGAATCACCTGTCCGGGGTCGTTACCACGTCCCGCACGTCCGGCTACCTGTAGCAAGGTCTGGAAAGCACGTTCACTAGCGCGGTAGTCGGACAGGTGCAGAAGTCCATCAGCGGAGACAATACCGACGAGCCCTACAGAGTCTAAGTCTAAACCTTTGGTGAGCATTTGAGTACCAACTAATAAATCAGCCTCCCGGTTAGCAAACTGAGTTAAGAGAATTCTATGGGCATTTTTGGTGCGGGTGGTGTCACTGTCAAAGCGGATAAACCGCAATTGGGGGAAAAGGCGGGTTAATTCCTGGGCGACTCGTTGGGTCCCACTGCCAAAATGTTTAAAATAGGGAGAGTCACACTGGGGACAGCGTTGGGGGTAGGATTGGAAATGGTTGCAGTAGTGACAGCGTAGGTATGGGATAGCTTCGGCGTGAATGTGGTGATAGGAGAGAGAGACATCACAACGGGGACACTCCATGACGTAGCCACAACTGCGACAGGAAACAAAGGTGCTATGTCCGCGACGGTGGATGAATAAAATGCCCTGTTGATTATTGTCTCGCAAAGAGGCGATCGCCAATTGTAGACTTCTACTGAAAATGGATCGATTTCCCTGCTTCAATTCCCGACGCATATCAACTACTTCTATAGGAGGCTGAGGGCGAGATAAGACCCTTTCGGGTAGAGATAGATAATGAATGGATGGGTTATGATTATGGCGATGATGTTGCCAAGTTTCCAGGGCGGGAGTGGCTGAACCCAAAATTAAGGGGCAGTTTTCCAGTTCCGCCCGCCATACTGCGACAGTGCGGGCATGGTAGCATGGTTGTGGCTGGTCTTGTTTAAAGCTGCTGTCATGTTCTTCATCAAGAACAATTAAGCCTAAATTGGGTAAAGGGGCAAAAATTGCCGATCGCGTTCCGATAACTACCTGGGGAGTACCTTCGATCATATTACGCCAGGTGTCGTAGCGTTCACCTTCTGACAAACCACTATGATAGACAAATACCCGATTACCAAACCGGGCGCGGAAGCGATCGGTTAGTTGGGGAGTTAAGCCAATTTCCGGCACTAGGACTAGGGCTGATTTACCCTGGTTGATAATGGGGGCGATCGCCTGTAAATATACCTCAGTTTTGCCCGAACCTGTGACACCATGCAACAGCAGTTGATGAAAACCAGATAACCCCAAAATCACATCTAGGGCTTGTTGTTGATGGTCAGTCAGAGATAAAGGCTGATCGGCTATTGTCGAAATACCCTGTTCCGTGCGTAGAATTTCGCGATCGCCAATTACCACACATCCCTTTTTCTCCAGAGTTTTGAGTAACCCAGAACTGGTATTGCAGGTTTGCAATAAATCCGTTACCCACATTTCCCCACCCCGTCGCCGCAAAATTTCCAGGACCTCTCGCTGGCGGGGGGTGAT
Source organism: Arthrospira sp. PCC 8006 (assembly GCF_046480465.1). Lineage (NCBI taxonomy): Bacteria > Bacillati > Cyanobacteriota > Cyanophyceae > Oscillatoriales > Microcoleaceae > Arthrospira > Arthrospira sp. PCC 8006. The sequence continues at coordinate 14,464 of NZ_PKGG01000070.1, read as the reverse complement.
ATCTATAAAGTCTAACTCTACCCAGTCTATCACTAGGGTGATTGCTGGTCTGAGTTTAGGGCGCGGTGGTGTCGGCGGTTCCAGATAGCTTTCCACCCAACCCCGTTTGATCAGATCCTGTAGTCCCCGAGAGCCTCCCTTAATTTGTCGTTGCAAATACTGCCAGGTATAGTCTCCTGTAGCTGACTGCTTCAAAACTTGTAAAATCCTTTGGGCTTTGGGTTGCAAAAACTCTTCAGCACCGCCTGGAATGGCATCATTAACTAAACGAATACGTCGCTGGCTACGGCGTAGGAGTCCGGGGGGGAGGGCGGTTCGGATCGCCCTAATTAGGGGAGTTTGATAATACTGGGCGACCTGTTGTAATAATTGCCAATAATGAGCCGGGAAAAATCCCTTGGCGGTGATATCTTCTACCGGACGCAGCTTGATAGAGGTAGCCTTACCCGGTTCCCTCAGATTTTCTGGCAGTTCTGATGTTAACCTAATGGCGATCGCCCCTATCTGTTGAGCCCCAAAGGGGACACTGAGAATATCCCCCGGCATAATATCTAAATGAGGGGGCACTTGGTAGGTATAAAGTTGTTCTATGTCTTCCGTGTCTTCTGTCTGGCGGAGGGTGAGTATATCCACTAGAACCTCAACCAGTTTATAATCACCATCACCGCCCAACTTTTCTGAACCGTAAGATACACCAGGTTCAGCCAGTTTTAGGGGAAGTGGGTCGCTTTTCGGAAATAACCCGCTCGAAACAGAGGATGATTCGATAACCCCCCCGTACAAGACCACGGAAGATTTATACATACAACCTACCAAAAAGTTATGAGGTGCTGAGAATATCTGCGATCGCCTGATGTTCTTCTGGGGGATCACCCACAGCCTGTCGAGCATCAGTAATCAGCCAATCCAAAGCCGCCGCCTGAACATCAATAGAAGCTCCCAGCTTATCCACACAGTAGCGACCAAACACCAATTTGTCTACCAGGCGCACCCCACGCCCCAACCGAGAATACTCGAAAATCACGCTATTACTCACATAGGAGTTGCTACATATTGAGCAACTCGGACCTATCATAGTTGGACCAATAATAGTTGCACCATCTTCAATGCGGGTCATACCACCGATATAGACCGGTCCTTCAATATGGACTTTATCCCAATTCACCGCCACATTTAGCCCCGTATAAATTCCCGGAGCCACTTCTCTACCGGGGATCGGCACATTTTTCACCTCACCCAGTAACACACTGCGAATAGCCCGCCAGTAGTCGGGAACCTTCCCAATATCTACCCACTGAAAATCCATAGTAATCCCATAGAAGGGCGCGCCTATTTCCACCAAATGGGGGAACAGTTGGCTACCAATATCATACTCGCACCCAGAGGGGATGTAATCAAATATCTCCGGCTCAAAGATATAAATTCCCGTGTTAATACTGGTGCTGAGGGCTTCTTCTACAGATGGTTTTTCCTGAAAAGCCCTAATCCTGTCCATTTCATCCGTAACTACCACCCCATAGCTGGAAACCTCCTCTTTGGGTACAGATTTCATCACTACAGTAGCGATCGCACCTTTCTCTTTATGCCATTTTACCGCCTCACTCAGGTCTAAATCAATGAGGGCATCCCCGCACAACACCACAAAAGTATCATCAAAAAATGGGTTAAAGTCCTGGATTTTTTTCATTCCCCCAGCAGACCCCAAAGCCTTACCTATCAGTTGACCATCTTCGATACTCCCCTCAAATGAGTAAGAAATCTCTACCCCAAACCGCTGACCATCACGAAAATAGTTCTCAATTTCATCAGCTAAATGGCTTACATTGACCATAATTTCCTTAAAACCATGGCGACGCAGCAAATCTACCAAAAACTCCATTACTGGCTTTTGAAGAATCGGAATTAATGGTTTCGGTATGGTGTAAGTAATAGGGCGAACACGAGTCCCCTTACCAGCAGCCAAAATCATCGCTTTCATATTCACGTACTCTACCCTCAGCTATTCTTTGACATTTCCCGCCCACAAAGGCCAGGGATTCTTAGGTGTTCAGGCAGCGGGGGCTTAACCCCTCGCTAAATATCTTCCCTGTGTGCTTAATGGTTGTCTGTTATCCTTAAACAATCGCCTGAGCAGCCTCTAGTCTCTATCAGCCCTCTGGTGACATTTACAGACACCATTAACCATAACTTAAAGACACTTATCTTTCCCCTGGTGTATCAACACTCCACTACAGCTTTCATTAGCCTATCAATATTTCCCGATTTTACCCAAAACAGATTGACCCCCTACCTTCCCGGTTCCCTTTCCTGAGTTCTTATGCACAAAACCTTATTTTTGTCAATAGGTATCACCAAGGGCGAACCAACAAATAATCTGGTGGAGAGCGAAGATGGTCGGAGAATCTGCCCCCCAAGGGTGCATCGTGAATTTTAATTTATGCCCAGATAATATTTTGGGGGACGATAGAATCAGGGTTATAGCCTCTTTTTTTGCGTATAGACACAATAACCCCTTGGGTGCGATTTCTTCCATGATACCATAACCCTTATAATATCGTCAACTTTTGGGCAGATATTTTCCCTAAAATTGCCACAATTGTTAACAGTCTTTGAAACATCAAATAAATACAGTTGATTAACTCTCCTGATCAGAAGTTCCGGTGGTGGTTGCTAAAGTGAGGGCATAATGAGCGATCGCCAAACTCAAGCGAGCTTGTTCTACCTGTGAGAGTTCATGCCATTCTTGGGAACCCACTTTAGTAAATATTGATTCTAGGGCGCGATTGTCATTTCCGCGCATAGCATTAACCATAGGACGGGCGAGAACCTGCAAATCTTCCGAGTCCCACTGAGGTAGAATCTGACTAACACAAAATACAAGCTGTTCACCCAGACTCTGGAAAGCCTGATCCTGAACAACTGCTGCTTTAGATATTCCCCTAAGTATATCTTCAGGGATACGAGATAGAAGAGTTACCCCGCCATTAAGTGTCAATTTCTCAACTAATAATTGATACAGAGAAATCGGCGGCCAAAGATTTTCTATATGTTCAAAGAAGACTTGGGATCTTTCAGTTATATCATCGTTACTGAGACACTCTGACACAGACAAGTTTAGATCTGCCTCCTCAAAATATCCATAAGATTCTGCTTGTTCAGGACTCCAGGGATAGGCAGAATTTTCCGAGTCATCTAACAGTAGTGACCATAAATCCAATTCAGTCTCGCCATTGTGACAATTAAGTTTAGTCATTGAGCAACATCCTTTGTTGACAGCATAATCCAAGGTTCGGGATAGCCGGATAATGGACAATTGTTCGGGATACTATCCCGCACCCATAGCTACAAAACTGAGAGCAGCAATTCCGCAACTTCTCTGAGGATATAGTTCTACAGGCTATCAATCACAAATTCCCAAATCCGACCCTGGGAACTGCCAAATTTTAACTTAGTTCCCGATGTAAGTTGTACCTCTTGATGATGAATGCGTTGCCACTTCTGGTTATTTTCCTCCCAAATTAGAGTACCGTAGCGGGAGAAATCCCGCAGAAAGTAGGTGGGCTGATTTGTGGGCGACCCATTACCATTGCGGCAGAAAATCTCAGCGTGTTGATTAGAAATCCATGATTCATGCAAAACAATATCATTTTGCTCCGATCGCCCTATCTGAACCCGTCCCGCTTCTATGAGCCAGCTTTTTGATGTGACTTCCTCAGTTTCCTGGAGTTTCAGATAAGCGCAGGGGAGATCATATCCTAGGGCGGTGGGTGAGTTGGCGGGTAGTTGGGTGCGAATACCGTCCTCGGTGGGGACTAGCAAGCCATTAAACTCAGGGTGCATATATAATATGGGCAGAGTCCAAGCTGGCTGGTTGAATTTGTAGAGGGTCAGCAACTGTTGTCTGGCGATCGCTACAGCCCGATCAATGGGCATCCTTTCTGATAAGGCTCTCGCAAAGGTTTGAATAAAACTGAGGGCTTCGCTGTCGGTAATGGAGTCTCGCATTCCTAAAACCACTGGGACTCCATAATGGATTAATACTTTAGCCAAGCTGCTGCTGGGAATGGCGGGAAGAGTGATGTTTTGTAGAGTCGATGATAATTCCATGGCTGGGACAGCACTCCAGCAGGCATTAAATACCGCCAGAGTGATACCACAGCGCACTAGAACTTGAGCTAATTCTGTACCATTAATGGTAGTTTGCTCTTGTAGAAATAATAAACCACCATCAGGACCCGTGAAGCCATGACCGGCATAGAAGATCACGTTATAGGGTATCTGGCCTAGTTGCTGGGGGGTTTCTAGTTCGGTAATTAGTTGGGCTACACTGGGCTGGATTAGTGTTTTTATGAAACAGGGAAGGCGATCGCTTCTTGATGAGTCAGATCCTGGGTCGGTGCTGTTGGCTAAAACTTGGGCAATTTGTGAGGCTTCCGTTTCTAATTGCAGCCTATGGGAATTTTTGGCTGTTGGGGTTTGACATGGGGGGATGTCGTTATGACCTAAAACTAATAAGATGTTTAGGGCTGGGACTAGGGGGCGATCGCTTAATGGTTGAACATCACAGGTAGTGCGACTAAATAACAGCCTGGGACTTAGGGAGATGGCTGGTTGTCCCGGCTGTGATTGCATAATTTCCCATGGTAGGGGAATTAAATTAGGCGATCGCACATCTAATCGTATTCTCAGCGGACACTTTTGGCCTAGGGCTAGTCCTTGACAACGGTGGAAACTGCTTTGAATTGGTCCCTGAAACAGCCACTGCCATAAATCTATTCCCAATTGCTGCATTAGTCGGCTGCTGTAGCTGGGTTTGGTTTCCAGATCTGGTGATAATGGTGCTAGACTCAATGGCTCACCCATGGCCGACTCACTCAGCGCCAGGGGTAAGCTATCTGGGGAAAACATTTCTAACCAGGCTTGCCATAATTGTGACAGAGATTCCGGCCAGATACAATCATGGTGGACATAATCGCTGGCATTGACAGAATTAAACACCCAGGTGGCGAAGTGGTTGCCTGTGGGTGAATTCAGACGGGCGATCGCAATACTTAGGGTCGGAGTCTCATTCGGCGACATTCATTCGTTAGCATTTTCAAGAGATAACCCTGAACTTCAGAGTTGGTAGACTTAGCAGTTTCGCCTCGTCTAATTTTACCGTGAATCTGTCGCGAAATGTGTCGCGATCGCCTAAAATCTTAAAGGATTTCTTGACAACATCTTGGCCATAGCCGCCTCGATTGGGAACTAGGGGACATCCCTCATAGACTGAACATACTAAGGAAACACCCAAATCTAACTCAAGTCAAGGAGAAACAATTTCTCCCATTAAAGCCTGGTTGCTACATACAGCCTTTGAGGACCCACCTCAACAGTCTCCGGTTGGTTTGCATTTAACCTGAGAATATTAAAACCTCTAAGATTTGAAAAGGAGTCGATTAATTAATGAAGTCTGATATTGGGCGCGGTCAGAGTTTCCCCCTCGGTGCTACAGTTTATCCTGATGGGGTCAATTTTTGCTTATTTTCCAAAACTTGTGCATCTTTAGAGTTACTGTTTTTTGATGCCCCAGATGATGCCAAACCTAGCCATATAATTAAGTTTGAACCTCAGTATAATAAAACTTTCTACTACTGGCATATTTTTGTCAAAGGCATTAAGGCGGGGCAAATTTATGGATATCGCGCCTATGGAATGTTTGAGCCAGAATTGGGTTATAGATTTGACTCGGATAAGGTACTGCTTGACCCCTATGCTAAAGCTGTAGTTAATACCGAAAACTATAGTCGGGAAGCTGCATCAAAACGTGGTGATAACTGTGCTAAGGCTATGAAAGCCGTAGTCGTAGACCCAAAAACTTATGATTGGGAAGATGATAAGCGTCTGGAAATACCCTATTCTCAAACCATCATTTATGAGATGCACGTCGGGGGTTTTACCCGCCATCCCAACTCAGGTATTCCCCCGTCTAAACGAGGAACTTATGCAGCCTTAATTGATAAGATACCTTATCTAAAAGACTTGGGAATCACAGCAGTAGAATTAATGCCAGTTCACCAATTTGATGAACAAGATGCTGTTCCCCCTCGAAAAAATTACTGGGGTTATAGTACCGTTTCCTTTTTCGCACCCCATAGACAGTATAGTTTTCGGCGCGACCCCCTCGGACCTGTTGATGAATTTCGCGATATGGTAAAAGCCCTTCATAAAGCGGGTATTGAGGTTATTTTAGATGTGGTTTATAACCACACCGCCGAGGGAAATGAGAATGGTCCGACTCTCTCATTTAGGGGGATTGACAATTCTATGTATTATATGCTGGAAGAGGAGGATAAGTCCTTTTATAGCAACTATAGTGGCTGCGGAAATACCATTAAAGCCAACCATGAAATCGCGGGACAAATGATTATTGATAGTCTCCGCTATTGGGTTTCGGAGATGCACGTTGATGGTTTTAGGTTCGATTTGGCATCGATTTTTTCGCGAAATCGTGATGGTACACCCATGGAAGATGCGCCGATTTTATGGATTATTAAATCTGACCCGGTATTGGCGGGAGCCAAACTAATTGCTGAGGCTTGGGACGCTGGGGGACTCTATGAGGTGGGGTCTTTTGCAGGCGATCGCTTTACCGAATGGAATGGACAATTTCGGGATGATGTTCGCAGTTTTGTCAAAAGTGAACCCAAACAAATCCAGCGCCTAGCCTATAGAATTATGGGGAGTCCAGATATTTACCCCAAACCCGATCGCGAACCTCATTGTAGCATTAACTTTATCACCTGTCACGATGGCTTTACCCTCAATGATTTAGTTTCCTATAACCAGAAACATAATCAAGCCAATGGTGAAAATAACCGGGACGGACACAATGATAATCGCAGTTGGAATTGTGGAGTGGAAGGCTTAACTGATGATACTTATATCGAAGCCTTACGCAATCAACAAATCAAAAACTTGTGGACAATTCTGTTGGTCTCCCAAGGAACTACCATGCTATTAATGGGTGATGAAGTCCGCCGCACCCAAAACGGAAATAATAACGCCTATTGTCAAGATAATGAGTTAGGTTGGTTTAACTGGAGTGATGTCGGGAAACACCCGGAACTATTGCGATTTGTCAAAAACCTGATCCGATTTACCCAAAGACTGCATATTTTTCGGATTGAAACCATTTTAGTGATGGACCCCAATAGTAAATTACCTAGCATTACATGGCATGGGGTACGCTTAAATAAACCAGATTGGGCAGATTATTCCCGCAGTATTGCTTTTAGTTTACGACATCCCGAAAAACAGGAATATCTTCATATTATGCTCAATTCTTATTGGGAACCCCTCCTGTTTGAGATACCTATTCTCCCAAAAGGTCAACGCTGGTATCGTATTGTTGATACAGCTTTAGCAGTCCCCAATGATTTCTGTACCGAGAAAACAGCCCCCCCAATTCAAGGGAATCACTATCGAGTCCAGGGACGCGCATCGGTTATTCTGATGGCACAGTCCCGGTAGCAATTAGCCCAATAAAACTTAACCATCGCGCTATATGTCTGATATGTCTGATCGCCAACAACTGTATGAAGGGAAAGCCAAAATCGTCTATACCACTGATGACCCAGAGGTGTTGCTGGCTTACTATAAGGATGATGCCACAGCATTTAACGCCCAGAAACGGGGGACGATTACAGGGAAGGGTGAAATTAATAACACCATGTCTGGTCATCTGTTTAAACTCCTAGAGGCGGCGGGTGTTCCCACTCATTTCATTGATACCCCTAGTCCTAATGAAATGCGGATCAAACGGGTGGATATTATTCCTGTGGAAGTTATTGTCCGTAATATCGCGGCGGGGAGTCTGTGTAAACAGACGGGGATTCCCCTGGGAACAGTTTTGCAGCCCCCCTTGGTGGAATTTTGCTATAAAAATGACCAGCTAGGTGATCCTCTATTAACTCGCGATCGCCTCTTGGCCATGAATTTAGCCAGCGAAGAACAGCTTAAATCTATTGAAGACCTCAGCCGCCAGATTGACCAGATTTTGAGTGATTTTTTTAGTCAATGTGGCATCACTCTGGTAGACTTTAAGCTGGAATTTGGGATGACCTCTGATGGTCAATTGATATTGGCTGATGAGATTAGCCCTGATACTTGTCGCCTCTGGGACCAAGCCGAAACTGACCCTAACCTCCGGGTGATGGATAAGGATCGCTTCCGTAATGACCTCGGAAATGTTGAGAGTGCTTATCAGCAAGTATTGGCTAGGGTTCTCAGTCATATTTAACTAAATTTAATTGGGCAAAATGCCTGATAGTTGTGGATTGGGTCAGGTGTCTGGGACGGGAAAAGTAATTTTTTCCCCCTGAGGTTGTAACATTATCGATGGCTGATTATTTGGTGTGTGGATGTCCAAGAATGTCAATAACATGGGCTTCTGTTCTTTGTGGGTTGCCTGTTTTGCAGCCTCAGCAACTTTGGGGCTATCAAATTCTGCTAGTGGTAAAACCCCTGCACTGATTTTCAAGGACTATCAACGGTCTTTGGCAGTTTCTGATCAGTCTAACGATGATCTGCAGGACTCAGAAGCGATCGCTATCCCTTCTGTCCAACGGGACATGGGGGAGTTTCCCTTATTTCAACTCAAAAATAAGGACTACCAGAGACCGACAGACTTTCCTGGGTCGCTCACTTCCCCATTAGTCGCCCTGGAAAAGGTCGATGATAGCCTTTTAGAGTCCGCAGGCCCCCTTACAGGGACACAGAAGGAACCCGCGCCTACAGAGGTGAAATTCTCCCTAGCCGGGTCGGAAAATCCCCCCACGCCAGTCTATTCGCCTTTTGAACCATCTCTGGGTAAGCAGGAGTTGAAACAGGCGAGTTTTGATGTGATGCCATCACCAGACCAAATAGCCATTGCTAACTTTGACAACAGCTCAGAGTTGAGCCTCCCTGACCCTGACTCTCCACAAGACTTAGATAGTGCCACCGAAAGCCATTTATTGACCGCTCAGACCCCTTCGGCTGTGTCTCAGGTGGGTTCAGGTCAAAACCGGGTAAGGGCATCACAAGACCTGTCTAGGGAGCCTCAGTGGGTGGTTAATTTGATGCAGGCGATCGCCTACGAGTGTGAATATTGCAGCGCCGACGACCCTACACCCCAGGAAAATCTGGAGTTAGCCCAGAATAATCTACCGCCATCAGTCCCCGGAACAGGCCAGCCAGGAGAACCCGATGTGCTAATTGCTGAAGTTCTCGTATCTGGAACTGATAATGACCAATTGGTGGATGTGGTCTATGGGGCGATCGCAGTTCAACCAGGACGCACCGCTACCCGTTCCCAACTCCAACAAGATATTAACGCCATTTTTGCCACCGGTCTATTTAGAAACGTTCGAGCTATCCCAGAAGATACCCCCCTGGGAGTGAGAGTCACTTTTGATGTCGAACCTAACCCACCCCTACAGCAGGTTATTATCGAAGGAGATCAGGTTCTCCCCTCCGAGGTCGTTGATGCTAGTTTTGCGGGTCAATTCGGTCAAATTATCAACCTCCGACGCATTGAAGAGGCGATCGAAGATATCCAAACCTGGTACCAACAAAATGGCTATGTACTCGCCCAGGTAATTGCCGCCCCAGATGTTACCACAGAAGGCGTAGTCACTTTAAGAGTCGCTGAGGGCGTAATTTCCCAGATTATAGTTCGTTTTCTCAATGCTGATGGCGACCCAACCGACCCTGACGGTAATCCCGTTACAGGTCGCACCCGTGACTTTATTATCACCCGTGAAATTCAGTTACAGCCCGGAGATGTCTTTAACCAAGCAACCATTCAACAGGACTTAGGTAGAGTATTCAGATTAGGCATTTTTGATGATGTCCGACTTCAGCTTGAACCTTCCCCCGAAGACCCCACCCAGGCTAATATGATTGTTAATGTCATTGAACGTAGCACTGGGTCCGTCGCCTTTGGGGGTGGTTTCAGTTCCGCCACCGGTTTGTTTGGAACTCTGAGCTATCGTGAAGCTAACTTGGGCGGAAATAATCACCAATTAGCCGCCGAAGTACAGGTTGGTGAACAGGTTTTACTCGTCGATCTGAGCTTTACAGACCCTTGGATTGCTGGAGACCCTTACCGCACCTCCTACACCGTCAATGCTTTTCGCCGCCGTGGGATTTCTCTAGTTTTTGAGGAAGGCTCCGAAGATGTTAGACTCCCTAATGAAGACCGCCCTAGGGTAATTCGGACTGGTGGTGGTATTAGTTTTACTCGTCCGTTTGCAGAAAATCCTTTTGTTGACCCCGACTGGGTCGCCTCCTTGGGTTTTCAATATCAACGCGCTCAGGTAACAGATTCCCGCGAGCGCATCACCCCCCGCGACGAGAAGGGTAAACTTCTCTCCGCTAGTGAGTCTGGCGAGGATGATTTATTTACCGTTCAGTTTGGGTTAGCCACCGATCGCCGTAATAATCGCCAAATTCCCACCAGTGGCTATGCTTTTCGCTTCGGAACAGAACAATCGATTCCCATAGGTTCCGGGAGTATATTTTTTAATCGCGTCCGAGGTAGTTATAGTCATTATATCCCCGTCAATTTTTTACAGTTAGTTCCGGGGGGACCCCAAGCCTTAGCTTTCAATATTCAAGCTGGCACAATTATAGGCGATTTCCCACCCTATGAAGCCTTCCCCTTGGGGGGTGCTAATACTGTCCGAGGTTGGCGTGAGGGTGCTTTAGCAGCCGCCCGTAGTTTTGTCTTGGGTTCCGTCGAGTATCGCTTCCCAGTCTTTTCTGTCGCTAATTTTTTGATTGGCGGCGCTTTATTTGTTGATGCTGCCCATGCTTTGGGGACTCAAAGCAGTGTCCAAGGCAATCCTGGCGGTATTCGTGGTAAACCCGGAAGTGGCATTGGTTTCGGTGGTGGCGTTCGCATTCAGTCCCCTTTGGGTCCAATTCGGATTGATTATGGGATTAATGATGAAGGCGGAAATCAGATCCACTTCGGTATTGGTGAACGCTTCTAAATCTCCAGTCCATTACATCTAGTTGGGTGCCTCAGAATTCCTAAACAGCCAGGGCACCCCATAGCCTTTTTGTAGCCGTGTTTGATTTAACATCAACCGCAGCATCAATAATTATCTATTACACTCTGAACTCACATAGCGAACCGGCTTCGTTAATTTAGTCACCTTACCATCTTCTATAGCTCGCTTTAACCAGGCTTGTATTTGATTGTACTGTACATCTAATAATTTCGCTAAGTTTTTCGCGTCTATCGGCTCCTGTAGATGTGTTAAAATTATTGGTAAAACCGCTTGATAAATATCCAGAGATACATCAATTTTAGCCTCTGATAACTCCGGGGATGGACTCACATTAGGTGCTTCTGTAGGTGTCGGATTTACATCTACATATATAGGAGTTGGGGCGGGATTTTCAGGTGTTAAATTTACCGCGAAATCTAAAGCCATTTGTTCCACTTCTAGCGCCTCTTCCGTCTCCCCTGGCTTCAGGATATCCAATAAATCCAACTTCCCAGACATTTCCGGGAAAGGTTTAGCCCCTAGTTTCAATAATTCCATATTGCCTTGAGTTTGGCTATTTTGGCACACAAAAACAGGTATATTTGGTAGTTTTTTTAGGGCTTCTACCGCCCCACTCCAAGTGCCACCCTTATTAAAACTTGCACTAATTACCACAGCATAATCAGCTAAAGCATAAATATATTTATTGCGTCCCATGGCATTACCCACATGAAAACCAGCTTCTGGATCGTAGGGGGAAATTAGCGCTAGTCTATCCTCATCAAGACTTTGCCGATAGTCACTTTCTAAAGATGCCTTCCCTAAACTATTTGCCAAAACCCCAATCGTAGTTCCTCCGGCTTCTAAACAGGATAACATCCCACATTTATCTATGCCTCTCGCACCTCCAGAAATTACCTGTATATTTTGTTGGGCAGAAATGTGGGCTAATTGTTGGGTATAGCTTAATACTGCTTCATTAACATTACGAGAACCTACTATAGCTAACCCGCCCTTATTCAATAGTTCCAGGTTACCTACACCATATAAAATTGGGGGAGACAGATATTTTAAATGCTGCTTCAAACGCTGGGGATAATGGCGATCGCTACGACTTACAATCCACAGACCTTGACTGCGCCATTTTTCTAATGATAAAGTTAGTAAAAATCCTCTCTGTAGCAGTTCGATAATTCGTTGATTATCTAAAGAATGATTCAGGGAGCATAATTTCTGTTCTCCATCAGGTGCTAATAGATGAGCGGGAGTCATTTGATGCGATCGCAATGCCGCCGCCAGCAGATTATATTCCGTTAAACTTAACGGTTGCGGGGAGTGATTACGACTCTTGCCAAAACTCCCGCACAGAAGTAAAATACCCTGAGTATCCGGGGATAATTGATGATTTGACATAAACCCAAAAAATCGAGATTTGCAGAATTGAGAGATCACCCTATTCGGGAATATTTGCTAATTCTTAGTAACATTGATATTACCTAAAAGAATTTAATGTCAAAGCCACAGGAAAAACCCGACCACTTCCCGACTGTCGCAACAGTGCAGTAATTATAGTTACAGTCCAACGGGAGTCTACCATATCATCAATTAAAAATACAGACCCTGGTTGAACTTCCTGATAATTAATCCGAAAAGCACCATCTAAATTATGGGCTTGTTGATAGCTATTGCTCATCTTTTTTTGGGGTGGTGTTTCACGGATTTTTTCCACAACTGGAAGGAAGCGTAAATTTAATCTAACGGCTACTCTTTCAGCAAAATTTGGCACCAAATGGGGACGAGTTAGGGAAGGAACACAAGTTACCCATGTAGGGAAAGGTTGCGGTTGCCATTTTTTAATCATCTCCACCATAGCCTCTACCAATTTATCATCAAAGTGATTATTTTGATATTTTCCTTGTTGTACCTGTTCCCCCCAACCCGGATCACCCCAACAACACAAACTGCGTCCCGCTTCTGCTTGTAATTGGTGACTAATCTTGCCATTAAAATTATATTCAAGTAAGGCATTTTTGGGAAATTGTCGGCGAGGTTCAATCGTTTGATAGGTGCGTTTTAAATATTCAATAGCTTCCTTGACTAACTCCTGGTTACAGGTAGTTTTGAGTAAGGGTCGATTTAAACAAACCGCACACTTTCCACAGGGTGCTGGGTTGGGGTCATCGAGGGAACATTGTAAGAATTGCATCAAGCATTCTTGACTGTTCATATAGTCTCGCATTTCCGCCTGTTCTTCCTCTCGAATACGAGTAATTTCATCAATTTTCTGACTATTCAGTTGATAACGTAATGCTGCCGGGGTAGCATACCATTTTGACTTGCGTTTAACTACCGGGGGAGAAGATTCTAAAGACAGGAATTTTAACACCTTCTCAATTTGACCACGACCGATATTGACACTTTGTTCAATTTCAGGCACTGATAATTCATTTTTAGTCAGCAGCGCCTCAAGAATTTGTTGGATATTATGTGAGGAAGGAAAGGCATTTTTGATAAAGTAATTAGTGATTTCCTCATCTTCTTTTCCACTTAATAAAATACCATAGGCTTCATCTACAGCACGTCCGGCTCGACCGACTTGTTGATAATAATGGACAACTGAACCAGGTCTTTGATAATGAATAACAAAGCCTAAATCCGGTTTATCAAAACCCATACCTAAAGCTGTGGTTGCCACTCAGACTTTTAGTTGGTTAGCCAATAAATCATTTTCTAATTTTTGTCGCAATTCATTGTCAAGTTGACCATCATAAGCGGCGGATTTAATGCCTTTTTTTTAAAAAAATTGGTTAGTTTCCGCGCGTCTCTGACCGTCAATGTATAAATAATTCCACTGCCAGGAAGTTGGGGTAAATATTCGAGCAACCAAGCCATCCTTTCCGCTGGAGTTGGCAAATAAATATTTTGCAGTTTCAGACTTTTGCGAGTTAAAGTGCCGCGAGAAATCGTGAGTTTTTCACCTAATTGAGCTTGAATATCTTGGCTAACGCGATTATTGGCGGTTGCCGTAGTTGCTAAGACAGGAATATTAGGGGGTAAGCCTTGAATAATGCGAATAATGCGGCGATAATCAGGACGAAAATCATGCCCCCAGTCGGAAATACAATGAGCTTCATCTACTACTAATAAACCAACTTTTTCGGCGATGTGCATCATCACATTATCCAGGAAGTCTTGATTGGCTAATCTTTCGGGAGAAATTAGTAAAATGTCAATACTTCCAGCCAGCAGTTGTTGCTCAATTATTGACCATTCTTCCGAGTTGCTAGAATTGATGGTGGCGGCTTGAATGTTGATTCTTTGGGCGGCTTGAATTTGGTTCCGCATTAAAGCTAGAAGGGGGGAAATTAATAAAGTGGGACCGGCTCCTTGATGGCGAAGTAAACGGGTGGCTAAAAAATAAACTAAACTTTTTCCCCAACCTGTGC
>NZ_PKGG01000627.1:0-314 GCF_046480465.1 Arthrospira sp. PCC 8006 | reverse complement strand
CNGGTNCCGCAGTTAANCACWTTCCTWRGGGAGCATATTGCCAAACCCGCCCTCACCCCACCGGGGCATTAATTTCCTAGGGAGCATATTGCCAAACCCGCCNTCACCCCACCGACAATAAAGTAGGGGCGGGTTCCGCAGTCAATCACATTTCCTAGGGAGKNATATTGCCAAACCCGCCCTCWCACCACMCCGGGAAATTAATTTCCTAGGGGAGCATATTACCGAACCCGCCTCACCCCACCGGGGCATTAATTTCCTAGGGAGCATATTACCNAAACCGSCCCWTCCCCCCCSGGGGCATTAATTTCCTA
>NZ_PKGG01000208.1:0-9433 GCF_046480465.1 Arthrospira sp. PCC 8006 | reverse complement strand
ATCTTCAATTATTACATCGCCATTGTCACGATGATAAAACAGCTCTTGATGAAGAGATGTTGCTGTACTCTTAACAAGGAGACGGTCAAACTAGGAGCCGTATGAGGTGAAAGTCTCATGTACGGTTCTGCTGCTGAATGGGAGGGGTAGACCGTGAGGTCTATCTCGACCCCTAATCAAAACTTTGAGCTGGGCTGGACTCCTGGGGTTGAGTTGTGGATTATTGGCTTGTGGGCAGTTGACAACTGGGCAGACTACTGAGCAGACTATAAGACCATCTTCCGAGTCTTTTCTACCCCAAAACGCTGCGATCGCCTCATCTCCCGTTACTTTATCCAGCCCCTCTGGGTTGGCATCGAGGCACTACAACGCCGAGGCAATTTATACAGAATTTGAGCGTTTGACCCGGCGAGCCTGTCAAAAACAGGAAAAAATTGTCGGGAATTTGCGTTATCAGATCTGCACCATGACTGACTCCCAGGGCTTGATTCAAGTTGTTTATGCCTCTTCATCTCTGGCTAGTGAGGGTGATGGTGCCGGATATTGGCTCAATGAGAACGCAGATATCTATGCAATTCGCTACTTCCACTCTGATGAGGTTTTTGTGCTACTCCCAGAAGCTCGCCAGACCATTGTAGAGTTAGTTGGAAACCGACAGATCAACGTGACTACAGATAAAGCCCGTTGGCATCAGCTAGAACTCGATGCGAGAGAGCAGATCATGGAAATTTCTGCACAGTTTGACCTCAATAATTTCACAGTCAGCAATCAGCCAACTTCAGACCGCCAAGAAATACAGCGCATTGCCCTTATGTTTTTGGAACCGGGAGCCTTAGCAGCAGGGTTGCCTACCCCAACCATTGAAAAAATGGCGATCAACGTGACTACAGATAAAGCCCGTTGGCATCAGCTAGAACTCGGTGCGAGAGAGCAGATCATGGAAATTTCTGCACAGTTTGACCTCAATAATTTCACAGTCAGCAATCAGCCAACTTCAGACCGCCAAGAAATACAGCGCATTGCCCTTATGTTTTTGGAACCGGGAGCCTTAGCAGCAGGGTTGCCTACCCCAACCATTGAAAAAATGGCGATCGCTGATGACACGGCTTTACTTACTTGGCAGCAAGGGGAAACAGCGGGGATGATGTTGCTCCGAAAAGAACAGGGGCAATGGGGAGTTTTGACCTATGGCGGCGGTGCAATTGACGCAACAACTCTATCTGAGTATAATGTTCCCCAGACCACAGGTGAAGCCCTGCTCAAGCAGTTAAACCTCAACTAAATTTATGCAGATTATTGGCGGGGGCGATCGCTACTCTTGTCCGGTAGGTTAGTCAAATTTAGCCAGGGTTTATCATGTAAACTAGGGGGTATTTTCTGACTGGATAACTCAAGATTTATCAAGGCACTATTTGGTTGTTTTGTCAATAGGTAATTCCTAGTAATTTATGCCTGACTCCCACCAGAATGCGATGAAAAATTCAACCCCAACTCCTGCAGATGCTCTAATCGCCGCCCTCCATGAACCGGGACGGGAAAACCTCCTTGATTTAGTCCAAAATCCCTTGTGTTTGACGATGCTCTGCATGATTTGGGATGGGTCGTTGCCGGACACTCAGGCGGAGTTATATCAGCGTTACCTGCGAAAAATTTATGAGTGGAATCAGAATTTAAATGACTTGGAAAAGTATGCGGAAGTTTGTGGCACGAATACCACGAAATTAAAGCAGAATTTGAATCGGCAATTGGGGGGGACTGGCAAAGGCTGCGCTGAATTTGCCCCGGCAGCGATTTCGGTTATCACAGGCTTTGGTGGAAGAGCATCTAGGGGAGGAATCAGATCAGACTTCGTGGGCTTATTTGGTGTTGCGGTTGGGTTGGTTAAATCGGGTGGGCAGAGATGGACGCGGCGATAGTATTTTTGCCTTTTATCATGCGACGTTTCAGGAGTATTTTGCAGCGTTGGCGGTGGAGGATTGGGATTATTTTCTGCCTCGGAATCATGTTGATTCTCCGGTGGCGGGGAGGCGGTATCGGATTTTTGAGAAGCAGTGGAAGCAGGTGATTTTGTGTTGGTTGGGGCGTAAGGATATTCAGGCTCAGAAGAAGGAGGATTTGATTCGGGCGTTGGTTGAGTTTGAGGATGGGGTCAGAGATTTTTATGAATATAAAACATATTTGCTGGCTGCTGCTGAAATTAATCAATTTAAGGCTTGTTCTCTGGCTACCGATATTGTGCGGCAGGTGGTGAAGTGGGGGTTTGGTTATTTAAATACTGAAAAACAGGAATGGCAAACCTTTTTAGAACCCATCGAAGAAGCGGCGAGAGAGGTGATACCACAAACCATTAGACCCTTGGCGATGTCCCCACTGATTGAACTTATTGAGAATTGCCCAGAAAAGGACAGTCGGATGCAGGCAGCAGAGAGTTTAGGGAAAATCGACCCAGGAAATCCCGATGCGATCGCTGGGTTGCTTGAAATTATCCGCACCACTGAGGATCAAGATACCCGTGGTCTGGTGGCATATAGTTTAGGGGAAATCGGACAAGGAAANCCCTGATGCGATCGCTGTATTGSTCGAAATTATCCGCACCACTGAGAATGAATATACCCGTATTCAGGCGGCAGAAAGTTTAGGGAAAATCGGACAAGGAAATCCTGATGCGATCGCTGGGTTGCTTGAAATTATCCGCACCACTGAGGATCAAGATACCCGTGGTCTGGTGGCATATAGTTTAGGGGAAATCGGACARGGAAACCCTGATGCGATCGCTGGRTTGSTCGAAATTATCCGCACCACTGAGRATGAATATACCCGTATTCAGGCGGCAGAAAGTTTAGGGAAAATCGGACAAGGAAATCCTGATGCGATCGCTGKATTGSTYGAAATTATCCGCACCACTGAGGATVAAKATACCCGTWRTCAGGCAGCAGAGAGTTTAGGGAAAATCGGACAGGGAAATCCTGATGCGATCGCTGGGTTGCTTGAAATTATCCGCACCACTGAGGATCAAGATACCCGTGGTCTGGTGGCATATAGTTTAGGGGAAATCGACCCGGGAAACCCTGATGCGATCGCTGGGTTGCTTGAAATTATCCGCACSACTGAGGATGAAGATACCCGTRGTCTGGTGGCATAKAGTTTAGGGGAAATCGGACAGGGAAATCCTGATGCGATCGCTGGGTTGCTTGAAATTATCCGCACGACTGAGGATGAAAAGACCCGTAGGGAGGCAGTAGAGAGTTTAGGGAAAATCGGACAGGGAAATCCTGATGCGATCGCTGGGTTGCTTGAAATTATCCGCACCACTGAGGATCAAGATACCCGTGGTCTGGTGGCATATAGTTTAGGGRAAATCGGACAAGGAAAYCCTGATGCGATCGCTGGGTTGCTTGAAATTATCCGCACCACTGAGRATGAATATACCCGTRKTCWGGYGGCAKATAGTTTAGGGGAAATCGGACAAGGAAATCCTGATGCGATCGCTGGGTTGCTCGAAATTATCCGCACTACTGAGGATGAAGATACCCGTAGGCTGGCAGCATGGAGTTTAGGGAAAATCCTCACCACACCGGAAGAATATGCAGGAGTCGTCTCCGCCTTAAAAGACTGCCTCAGCGATGAAGTTTACGAAAACAACTTTGACCTATTCAAGGCATCCTACAAACTCATCTGCAACTGTGCCGAAAACCTCCCCTATCCCGAATTTTATCAACCCTGGCACAATCTCCCCACCACCCCTCATCCCGAAGTGGAAGACAACACCCCCTTTATTCAACAGTGTAACCTCGCCCTTCTCCCCCAAATCCTCAACCAAGCCATCCAAACCCACCCCCTCAACTGCCAACCCATTTGCATCGATCACAGCCGCTTCAGCGACCCCAGCAACCCCGCCTTGCAAATCTACACCACCTTGAAAAAAGCCGGTTGTCCCGCCAGTCCCGACGGTAAACCCGGTACCATTGCCGAATTACAAGCCTACTGCGAGGATGACCTCAGCGACCATCCAATTGCCCTCATCCTCTACGAAGAACCCACCGACCCACCCCCCCAAGGCTTTGATATCGCGGTACTCAAKAAACTCGCCCGCTTTAGCCATCCCCCCATGGCGGTGGTTGTCCCCCAACCCCTCCCGGAGTGCCGATTACCGCAATTCCTAGAAAGCGACCCCGATTTGATTGCCCATCTCCTCCAGTGGTTGCAAAGCTTGGCACGATGAACCGGTGAAATTAGCAGTAAATTCAACCCCTGATCATCGGACATGGCTCTGCTATAACCCGGTTGCGGGAAACTGGGCTATAATTGCTGTTGTTGGTGACACCAAAAGGCGATGGCAGCCACCCCTAAGCTACTACCATATTGATGACGCTTAGGTGTTCGGTTGTAGGGTATTTTTGCCCAGGGAAATCACTAATTGAATTAGGCGAGATATATAGGTGGGTTTAGCGATCGCCCAACAGGAACTCACCCAGCAACGTTACCCTGAACTACGAGAAGCCCAACTCGACCAATTCCTCACCCCCCAAGAATACCAACTCACCCAACAAGGCAACCTCACCGATACAGAATGGGGTGATATCTTCATCCGCCTCAACATGGCAGCCTGTAAAAGGAGAAACGTCACCCAGCAGGAGGAGTTTTTTCGGGATGTTTCCCATAGTATTGATTCTGGTTTTGCGGAAGTCTGTGAACGGTTGGGGGTAATGGAAACCACCATCAGCGACTTGTTACAAACCCTAGAGGAACGCCTAGAGGGGTTGCGCCAAGAAGTGACGGAATTTCGTCAAGAGGTGGGGCAGGGGTTGGAGTGGCTGCACAATCAACCGAGGGGGCGATCGTTCTCTAAACAGGAGTATCGCGCGCGTCAAAATATCTTAACTCAGATGCGATCGACAAAGTTGTTTTTAAAACTATAAGCTCCTACCATTAAACCTAGCCATCAAACTACTCACCAAAACCATGCTAAAAGAAGTTGATATAGATGTTTGGGTTGCAGAATAGACCTTCCGATATTTGGGACTCAGTGTCGGAACAGGATGACGGTTATTCGATTGGCTAATCGAGAACTCGCGGTAATTTCTCCAATTCAATCTAGCGACAGACTTGTCAGCCAGCTAGGTCAACTGGGAGTTGTCAAGTATATTATTGCCCCTAACCTTTATCATTATTTATTTGCAGCTAATTTCAAATCTATTTATCCCCAGGCAACCTTTGGGGCTGCCCCTGGTTTAACCATTAAAAAACCCGATTGACCGATTGACCAGACCATCAGGGGCGATCGAGGTGAGTTATTACCTGGATTATACTTTGTCTTATTCGATGGTTTAAGAGTTTGGGGCTTAACGGGAATTGATTCACTTAATGAATGTGTGTTTTTCATTCTGCAAGTCGCACTCTGATTTTGACAGATACAGAATTGCACTTTGATGAAACATTTCCAATTATGACACAATTTTAAGCTAGACTGCTGGGAGTATATAAACAATTAAGTCTATCAATCATGGAAAGGATAGCCACCAATTAAAAAGAGCGATTTAGACAATCGTTTTAACAAGTAATGTTATGGGATTTCGAGCGATTTATTATGGCTCATGGAAGTATAATTTAGCGAGATAGCACAGAAAAATTAAAGAAAGGGTATGAATCTTTTTGGCGTTGAAGCTAGTGTTTACCTTATCCTATATTCCACCACTATAAAACCTGATTTTTACTCCCTAAATAAATGCACCGATAGCCTCGTGCAACAACACTTCGCCAACCTAGAAATCCAGAAAGACTAAAACTGACTCTAAGAAACCGGGTTTCTGTCAGGCTTTCTATATCCTAACAAAGATAGTAATAGAAACCCGGTTTCTGGCAACTTGGCTATAATAGTCGTAACCCCCTAGTATCAACCCATATCCCCATCCTCAATATGACATTCATCACCGATACTCCGGTAACTTGGCAATACCTAGACATTGATGCTCAAAATCAGGCAACTATTGCCAATAGTCGCGTTTCAGTTGCCCAACTGATTCAAGAAAAACACGCCCACGGCTGGAGTCCAGAAGAACTGCACTTTCAACACCCAGAAATTTCCCTCGCTGCCATTTATTCTGCCCTCAGTTATTACTACACCTATCAACACCAAATTGATGCTCAAATTGCTCAAGAACAAGAAAACATCCAGAACCTGCAAGCTGATTTAATTACAATGAGAGTCGGTCATAATACTGCCGATTTTCAACAAAGGCTTCAGCAAAAATGGCAGCAGCAGCAAGGATGAAAATGGCAATCTATTACTATTTCGAGGCTCCACTCCATCGAGCGATTAAGATTGGTTTAAAACTGACATTGGTTGAGGTTATGACCGCTCAAGAAGACAATAATAATAGTGCTATTTATGAAATAATTTTGAGTCTGTGCAACTAAAGCGTCCTCTTGTAACCACGGATCATGATTTTCTAGTGTTAGATAAAAATTGCGTCAATCAAGGTAAAGCGTTTACCGGAATTTTCTTTTTAAGTCCTCAAGTGTCGATGGGTTATGCGATCGAATAGTTAGAGGTTTACGCCAAAATGGGAGAATTAGAAGATTTCGCCAATCAAGTAATTTTTATTGGATGTTGAACTGCCGCCGCTTTATCCATGAGAGGAAAAGCCATGAACTAATGAACTTTGTTGTTGGCATCAAAAATACAGACTATGCAGCTTCCCTAGAAGTTCGCAAGATTTATCCAGTCTTACCCGACTCAAAAGCGAATAGTCATCAAATGCTGCGGATAATTGATGAATCAGGGGAAGATTACCTCTATCCTAACGCATATTTTATGCCTATTGAACTCTCTGCCTCTCTCCAACAAGTTCTGGAAATGTCTTAGGTTGAGTGGAATCAAAGAAACCGGGTTGCTGTCAGGGTTTCTGTATCCTAACCGAGATATCCATAGAAACCCGGTTTCTCAGCATTTAGCTATAATAGGATGAGTTAGGGTAAATTCGGTAGAATTAGATATCAAGCACAAATCAGAACGCCTCATGAATATAGAACTAGACCCAGAAACAGAAGCCCGTTTAGTGGAAATTTTAGCCAGGGAAAAAACGACCAGGGATGAATTGATTAAACGCTTGGTTCAAGAATGCTGGTTGAGTTTACAACCACGGCCAACTATTGTCGAAAGGTTGGGCGGACATCCTGAACATCTGTTAGAAAATGCGCCGCCTGATTGATCAGAACGGGCCAATCGAAAAAAGGCGATCGCTGTGCCTATCTAAATGGCGCGTTAGCTGCTTAATCAGGGTAAGAGTATATTTTTGCCCTGAGTAATTATACTCATCTCCTCATTGAGATGCACCCGCTAAAAAAGCCATAGAAGGCTCTATGAAAGGTAAAGATTTTCAGGATTTTATTGAACAGGACTTGGTTCCGAGACTGAATCCAGGGGATGTCGTAGTTATGGATAACCTTAATATCCATAAAATGGAGGGCATTGAAGAAATGATCACTGCTACGGGAGCCAGAGTAGAATATTTACCACCCTACTCACCAGATTTCAATCCTATTGAAATGTTGCGGTCAACGGTTAAGTCAGTGGTCAGAATGTTTCCAACACGAGCAATGGAAGCACTAGAACAGTTAATTAAACTGGCTCTAATGCTGATGAGAAAAAATACGTTTAAGAAATGGTTTACTAAATGCGGTTACTGTACTAATTAAATATCGAACAAGCTGTATCCAGCAAGGAGTTCAGCAAGGTATCCAACAAGGAGTTCAACAAGGCATCCAGCAAGGTATCCAACAAGGACAGCGATCGCTCATTGAAAGTATGTTACAAGTTAAATTTGGTGCGGTGGATGCAGAATTAGCTGAGATTATCGAGGGGTTAATTCAAGTTCCCCCCTTGGAGCAAGCACAGTTGATTTGGCAGTTATCACGGGAGGAGCTTTTGGCTCGGTTTTCCGGTGACTTGTGAACCGGGGGGGTTAAGAAACCGGGTTTCTCGGACAACAAGGAGTTCAGCAAGGACAGCTTTCCGGTGACTTGTGAACCGGGGGGGGTCAAGAAACCGGGTTTCTCAAAGAAACCCGGTTTCTCAGTTGGCGGGGTGAAGGCAGCAATTGAGGGCTGCTGTCGGAGCCAGACTAGAGTATAATTAATAATTAGAGACCTCGAAAACAGCTATAAATGACCCGGTTTATCTACGACCAATTCACCAAGCAATATATCCAGGAACTCTTAAAGCCATTAGGTCAAACTGAAACCAGCAAAACCATGGCTTCAGAAAGGCGAGAAATTGACATCTTTTTCACACCCAACCCGGAAAATATCGCCCCAGCTAGTAACCTAGGCTTATTGGGAAGATTAGCCACCACCAGTGCGGTTTTTGAGCCTTTTAGCAATCCCGTTAGACCCAGAGAAATTCGCAGTTGTCTGGTGAAGATATTAGAGATGAAGGCGCAATTGGAACGCCAAGCCGACCGGGAAAAAAGACGGCTCGCTCCCGGAGAATCACCCCGGTTGTGGATTCTGACCCCCACCGCATCCCCTGCCATCTTAGCAGATTTTGGCGCTATGGTAGACCTGGAAAACTGGATGAGTGGGGTGTACTTTCTCCCCAAGGGACTGGAAAGCGCTATTATAGTAATCCACCAACTACCGCCGACAGCAGAAACCCTATGGTTGCGGATTTTAGGGACGGGGAGAGTCCAAAAACAAGCCTTGCAAGAACTCTATCAACTACCAGGAGACAATCCCACCCGAGAAACCACGCTAGAATTACTGTATAACCTGCGCGCGATGCTAGAAGCGCGGCAAAATTTAGACCCAGAAGAGAGGGAGTTAATTATGGAACTATCACCCCTGTATTTACAACGGTTACAAACTGTTAAGGAAGAAGGCATCCAGCAAGGAGTCCAACAAGGAGTCCAGCAAGGTATCGAGCAAGGTATCCAACAAGGTATCGAGCAAGGACAGCGATCGCTCCTTGAAAGTATGTTACAAGTTAAATTTGGTGCGGTGGATGCAGAATTAGCTGAGATTATCGAGGGGTTAATTCAAGTTCCCCCCTTGGAGCAAGCACAGTTGATTTGGCAGTTATCACGGGAGGAGCTTTTGGCTCGGTTTTCCGGTGACTTGTGAACCTGGTGGGGGTGTTCAAAGAGTCGCGGGGTGGGGTACAATTTACAATTAAGGTGCGGTGGCGCGAGGCTTCACTGAACCGACACCACCGAACCAAGACTCACCGGAGGCGGAACCATGTCGAGTTGGCGTGAGAGATGGCAAAATCTATGGCGGTTTCTCAACACCCCTTTATTCACTTCCCCGACTCCGGGAACCTCTAACCCAACCGTTGAGGCGATATCCCATGAATGAATATTTAGACATTTGGTTAGAAATCCTGGAAGCCAAAAAAAGGGGATTAAGCGGGAAAGCCGTTTATCCCATTTTCCAA
>NZ_PKGG01000257.1:0-6616 GCF_046480465.1 Arthrospira sp. PCC 8006 | reverse complement strand
GGGAGCATATTGCCAAACCCGCCTCACCCCACCGACWAYMAARYMSGSSCKSRYYCCRCMGKKRMMYWMATTTCCTAGGGAGCATATTRCCAAACCCGCCCTCACCCCACCGGCGAATTAATTTCCTAGGGGAGCATATTGCCAAACCCGCCCTTAGCCCACCGGGGCATTAATTTCCTAGGGGAGCATATTGCCAAACCTGCCCTTAGCCCACCGGGGCATTAATTATCCATTATCAATTATCCATTAATAAATATGCGTCTTCCCTTTCCTCAGTTTGAGATCACCAACCGCCACCATAACCACTTTGCCGAGGTGATCGAAACATCAACCTCCGAGTTTTTAGCCCAGTGTTTAGAACCAGAAGACCTCAGTTTTCCAGTAATGCCCCCCTTTGGTAGTTGGGTAACAGCAATTGATGAGGAGTCCAATAATCGCGTCTATGGCGTAGTTTACCACGCCACCACAAGCCCCATTGACTCCGTACATAGAGCCAGGGCTTTAGGCTTATCCCTGGAAGAATTGCGGGAACAGCAGCCCCAAATTTTCGCCATGTTGAAAACAGAATTTAAGGCTGCTATTGTCGGCTTTGAGAAAACCTCCGGGGGGCTAAATGGTTCCACACCACAACGGGGACAGATTTACCAATATATCCCCCCCCGACCTCCCCAAATTCATCAAGCTGTGTATCGGTGTGAGTCGGAAGAGGTGGTTTATTTTAGCGAAAGTCTGGATTTTTTGGCCACCTTACTACAAGTCATAAATGCTCCGGTAGACTCTTTGGTGGCAGCCACTATCCGAGAAATATATCAAATGCGAAATTGCGATCGCAGTTGGTTAATTGAAGCCGGACGGTCTATTAGTGTCCTGCTCAAAGATGATTACGATCGCCTGCGAATGATTTTAAAGCAAATTCACCCCTAATAGT
This sequence comes from Arthrospira sp. PCC 8006, assembly GCF_046480465.1. NCBI lineage: Bacteria > Bacillati > Cyanobacteriota > Cyanophyceae > Oscillatoriales > Microcoleaceae > Arthrospira > Arthrospira sp. PCC 8006. Next base: position 5,688 of record NZ_PKGG01000257.1, on the reverse strand, counting down.
ATCAGAATTAATTTAATATCGAATTTGTAATGTCACCGAAGCCCTAACCTCTTGTTCCCCTCCAATGACAGGGGTTGAAGCCTCTGGGGCGCTCGCTAAAGCATCCGATCGCATCATCGGTCTAGGAACAGGGCTGCTGATATGATTGATCTGAATATTGACAATTTCCCGGCGGTTCAAGTTCAAAGTATCTAACACAGTATCAGCCTGTTGCTGGGCTTGTTGAGTCGCCAACTGTAGGGCTTGTTTGTGGGCGGCGGTCAGATCAGCATCAGCCGCCACAAAACTAATGCCATCAATGCGGGTAGCGCCAGCATTTACCGCCTGATCAAGTAAATTCCCAACCTCCTCGGTTTTGAGGCGAAAAGTCACGCTATTGGTCGCAGTATAGCCGATTAACTCTCGTTGGTTATTACGATGGTTATAGTTGGGGTTGAGGCGAATTCCCGCCGTTTCCAACTTTTCAACATTGCGCGATCGCAGCAATTCTACCACCGCTGATGTACGTCTAGCCGCTTCTTGCTGAACCTCTTGGGCTGTTCTCCCTTGAACTTCCACCCCAAGCTGTACCTGAGTTAACGTCGTCGGAATAGTGACAATACCTTCACCACTGACCGTTAATGTTCTCGCCGTTTGTTCCTGGGCGACCACCGGAGGGACAAAAGGAAGACTGATAAACCCTAAACCCAAGGATAAAGCAGCGATCGCCCCCCAGGGGTTGATAGAATTACGAGATAGGCTGGTTGTATTCATGATGGTATTTCTCCCCTGAATTATAGGCTGGATAAATTTGTCAAAGTTTGCTAACCCCAAAAATCGCATAACTTCCAGGTTGCGACAGCCAAGATATTGAGCAACCGTCTATCTGTTTCATCCTATCAGTTCTTGATTCAGGACATATCAATCAACATTGGATTTCCAGACTGATGGCTTTTCCATACCCCACTAGGTAGCACCAGATCAGCAGTCAAACCCTAGCCGGAAAAATTGCACAACAGATGTCATCTACTATTATGCGATCGGATGAGAGAAAACCCAAATGTCATCAACCAGTTTATTAACCGTCTACTCTTACATCCCTATAAAAAAATCAGTCTTTTATCTCCTGTAACTCTAGCTGAATAAGGATTCTAGGGCTTCACTTCTAGGAGACCGCCAATCTTATTAATCCTGTCTAAGTTGGGATAGTATCACCTAGGATTCAGAAATCACATAATCACCCTCGTAGATTCTAATTGTAGAGTCAAATTCGAGTGATGCTTATCTCACAATTAGTCAGCCTAGCCCTGCTAACTGTTTTACCTCCCTTGAGTTTAATGGCTTCTAAGCCAGCCTGGGCAGATTACATTAGAGAAAATCCCCAAAATGTCTTTATTATTAGCGTCGAAAATGCCACTCATAATATCAATGAAGCACCGGTTATCACTGATTTTGATTGGTTTCATGGGGATAAAATTGGTTTGACTGGTGGCTTAACAGAAGAGGACTTAGATTATCAATTACTCATTGATTTTAACAATGATGGATTTGCCAACGATACAGTGATCCGTCTGCGGGAAACTCAGGAAATTTTGGGGGTGGTAATCAATGCCGATGATTTTGTCTTAGATGGTGAATTTATCCCCATATCATCATACCAGATTAAGTCCTGCATGAAACAGGACAACATCCTTAATTGCAACTTTAACTTTCCTCAGATTAGGGAATAATGACAGGTAGACACTTAAAACCCCTCTCTTTCTTGGGGAGAGGGGTCAGGGGTGGGGACAAAAGAAACCCGGTTTCTAAGTAACCCTCCGCTGGGGAAGGGGAAACTCTCCTAGAAACCGGGCTTCTCGACGGTTGGGGGTGGAGGGGGGAATAGCGATCGCCCCTAGCCCCCATAAACCCCAATTTAGCTAAAAATCGGCTCCTGTCAAGTTTCTAAGAACGACGGATGATTTTATCCTTCTGGCTAATAAAGATTAACCCAACAGTTGCGGGGACGACAATGATCAGGAGACCAGCCAGCAAGCTATAGAAGAAATTCATCAATGAAGGTGTCATCTTAATCAGATCCTTAGAGTGCAAGTGCAGATTATATTTTTATTATTGTAAACTACCCGACGCTGAATCGAAGATTACAGCCCGGGCTTCCTACCTACCAAACCGCCTATAGCAGTTTTTTCTCTACTATTGGATCTTACGGTTTGGCGATCGGCTTTGCCCCGCGTTCCACAGGTCATCAACATGGTTATCACTATTTGCCATGTCATGTAATGTCATGTGCATCTATCATACCATCAACCATGAATATGTCAATTAGCCCATCAAACTCCCTTTTAGTTACAGCTTGTTCACCAGTCGCTTAATACATTGCCCTCACCCTAAATCTGGATCCCTCTCTGGGAGAGGGACTTTGAGAGCTGATCAGATGATTTCTGAACAGGCTGTAACTTGGCAACCACTGCCAATTTAGGGTGCTCGCTAACCCCTAAAATGGGAAAAGGTTAACAAACTTAAACTCAAGGCGATGAAAACTTTTACCATCTTAGACTGGACTCTGGGCTTGTTCCTGGCGGGAATGACCCTATTATTTATTTTCCGCATTGTTTTGACCTGGTATCCCCAAGCCGAGTTAAATCAGTTTCCGTTTAATCTGATTTTCTGGCCAACGGAACCATTTCTAGCCATCACCCGCAAAGTGATTCCCCCTTTGGGAGGCGTGGATATTACCCCGGTGATTTGGGTAGGTATTTTTAGCCTCCTGCGGGAATTGTTACTGGGACAACAGGGAATCCTGAGAATGATTGTTTAACGAGAAGGCAAATTTTTGTTCATCCACTGTTCCATAAAATTGGTGTAAACCTCACCCTCGAGAAACTCCGGGGTTTCCATAATTTTCTGATGAAAACTGATGGTTGTGGGAACTCCGGTAATAGCAAATTCCCGCAAAGCGCGTTTCATCCTTACTATAGCCGCCGCCCGGTCAGGACCCCAGACAATTAGCTTACCAATGAGAGAATCGTAATAGGGGGGAATCTCATAATCGGTGTACACATGGGAATCAATCCTGACCCCATTACCCCCCGGTGGGAGATAGCCGCTGATGCGTCCGGGGTGTGGTCTAAAGTTGCGATCTGGATCTTCCGCATTAATCCGACATTCGATCGCATGACCCCTAAGCTGAATTTGATCTTGGGTGAGATGCAATTTTTGTCCTTGGGCGATGCGGATCTGTTGGGCGATTAAATCTAGCCCCGTTATCATTTCTGTTACCGGGTGTTCTACCTGGATACGGGTATTCATTTCCATAAAGTAGAACTTCCCATGGCGATCGAGTAAAAATTCTACTGTTCCCGCCCCGGTATAGTTAATTGATGCGGCTGCTTTCACCGCCGCCTCTCCCATTTTTCGCCGGAGTTCAGGATTTAAAGCCGGACTGGGCGCTTCTTCCAGTAGCTTTTGATGTCGTCGCTGAATTGAACAGTCCCTTTCCCCTAGGTGAATCACATTCCCAAATCCATCGGCTAAAATCTGAAATTCAATATGGCGGGGACACTCGATAAATTTCTCGATATATAAGCCTGGGTTTCCAAAGGCTGCTTCTGCTTCTCCTTGGGCGGCGGAAAATAGTTTCGGGAGTTCCTCGGCGCTTCGGACTAGTCGCATTCCCCGACCTCCTCCCCCGGCGGTGGCTTTGATAATTACTGGATAGCCAATTTTTTGGGCTATTTTTTGGGCAGCTTTGTCATTGGTGACTAAGCCTTCACTACCGGGAATGGTGGGAACACCGAAACGCTGCATGGTTTCTTTGGCTGTGGACTTATCTCCCATTGACCTAATCGCCTCCGGGGTTGGACCGATAAAGGCGATGTCGTGGTCAGCACAAATTTCCGCAAATCTGGCATTTTCCGCTAAAAAACCATAGCCAGGATGAATGGCGGTGGCGTTCCGGGTTAGGGCGGCGGAGATGATGTTGGGGATGTTTAGATAACTTTTGCTGCTACTGGGTTCGCCTATGCAAACAGCTTCGTCGGCTAACTGGACGTGCAAGGCATGGCGATCTACAGTGGAGTGGACGGCCACTGTGGCAATCCCCATTTCTTCACAACTTCGGAGAATCCGTAGGGCAATTTCCCCACGATTGGCAATCAGGATCTTTGAAAACCGCATTTTCGGTGGTGTTCGGGCAATAATCAGTTAGGATATGTTATTTTGGGAATTTGTGGAAGATACTACCCAAATTTGTTGGCAAAAAAAGTTTGGCAATTTTGGAGTTTGGTGCTACAATGGTAAATTAGCACACCGATGGGAAAAATCATTCCTAGTCATCGGTTGTCTTCTGCGGATGTGGCGGAATTGGTATACGCGCACGTTTGAGGGGCGTGTGGCTTTGCCTTGCGAGTTCGAGTCTCGCCATCCGCATTTTACTTAAACCCCTATCCTGACTACTATCGCGGGAATTCACTTAACCCGATAGTCGTATCGTCACACTCAATATGCACTCCATTCAGTCTTAGTATACGGGACGATTGGTGCATATCCTTTGGCAACAAATCTTAATTATTGACGGGTTAATCAATAAACACAACTTAATCAATCTGTCAAATACCCATACCACCCCCCAACCAAACACCGATAGGGTAACTCCCTTGTGATAGCAGTCAATAGCAAGCCTATCGGTTCGTTCCTCACCATTGACTGCTATCACGTCGGTCGCACCCCCAAGAGTGTTTGTTCCGGTTGGGGGGAGGATATGTTTCCAAATCAACCACGACAACAGCAGAAGATAATTCCCCAAGCTATCAACGTACAAAGATACCCCTATCAATGTACAAAGATATCAGACCGCCTTTCCGTGGACTAGACCTATAGGTAAACCTATGAGCGATCGCCTATCGGGTTATCTATGGGTCTGATTCATAATCCTCGGTGAGGGGAAACTATGGGCTATCATCTGGCTGATATTAAAAGTGCGATCGCCTAATCTAAACTATCTCCTACCGGAACCAACCCGATACCCCTAAACAACTTTTCAACTGGTGACAATTACCGAGCAGAAACCGATACCAACATAATCAGTTCACCCCCAAAATCTTAGCCGTAGGTTGTAGGTAAAGCTATCTGTTGGGGGTAACTTAGTTCTGGGTAATATCTGGACATGATAGGGTAGGCATTCATATTTTAGAAGTTACATAATGTATTTACATTATGTAAATGAGTGCGATACGTTCAGGCATGAAATAGGGTTGAGATACCTGAAATAACCGCCTGGTAGAGACTTCAGGCCCCTGGGTGAATATAAGGAACGCACTCCTGACCATCTCTATAACTGTTTATATGTCCCAACGTTCGGTATAGAGATATACCAAACAAGGCAGGGAACCCAAGGTCAAAATGAACTAACTTATACAAATTCCTCATAGGAAGCCCAGAAATGGATAAGTAAAAGTTAGGAAATCAGGGTAACGGCGATAGCCACCCCCAATTTCAGGAATCACAACCCCAGGATTGAAGCGGGGAACGGAAGGCGTGAAGTAGAACCTACTACCATACGCGACCACTGCCAACCATCCATGATTAGGGAAACCGAATGTCCGGCTTGAACCATCGTAATTATCAGGTAGCGAAACAGGTTGATACGCTGCGCTCAAAAGAGTATGGGGAAAAGTAGGAGTTTCTTCATAATACCTACACAGACCTTTA
>NZ_PKGG01000170.1:0-11754 GCF_046480465.1 Arthrospira sp. PCC 8006 | reverse complement strand
CCTGAAATTGCTGTTGTTGCTGTTGTTGCTGCGCCGCCAAATTAGCGATCGCATCCGCCACATTCATCCCCCCCGTCCCGCCGACCATTAAAGCCGCAGCCGTTACAGCTCCCGTCACGTTGACATTAGCAGTTTGAATGTCAATTTTGCGGGTACGATCATCAATGCGGATGCGCTGATGGCCAGATGTCACTATCTCTATAGTGCGATCGCTATCATTAAGCCTAATTTGATGACCGCCACTGGTTTGAATATAAACCCCATCCTGGCTAGTGCGACTGAGATCCTCCTCCACAAACTGGATTTTATGGCCGCTGCGGGTAGTGAAACTTCGCAGGCGCACTTTCCCCCGATTAGAAATAGTCTCCTCAACAGGCTCTGGGGGACTGTCCTGGCCATTCCATACCCCACCAATAACATAGGGACGGTGGATATCTCCATGTTCAAAAGCCACTAGCACCTCATCATTAATTTCTGGGAGACAGTAAAAGCCTCGGTTAGGTCCAGCCCCAATACCCACAACCCTAGCCCAGGCGCTGGCGTGGGCGCTCCCGTCCCCTTCAGGGGTCAGCGTCGGAAATTTCACTCGCACACGCCCAAGACCCTCTGGGTCATAGTTATGAGTAACAATACCCACTAGATGGGTTTGCCCCGGTTTCAAACCTATTTTGGGAGAAAGAGTTGTCAAAATTGAACCGCCCCGTAACCCCCTAACACTAAATTCTGTGCTGTATCTCCCTTCTTGATACAGGTGGCGCGTTTCAGTAATGTAATATTTACCGCTATAACGCCCCATCCCCGTTAATTCCACCACTTTCCCTACCCGAATATTCGGGTTTCCCGGAGCATGGGAGTCCGCTTGCACAAATTCTCCCTCGAGTTCATTATAGAGAGCCTGAGCCATCAAGTCCGCCGCTTTGGGGCTGGAAACAGGCCGATCTACAACAATCATTTTCTGCGGCGGGAAGTTGCTCCCAAAAAGTCCCGTGGTTAAGCGATCGCCACCTGATGACCTCCCTTGAAACTGACTCGAGTGCCCCTCCTGGGAATTACCCTCGATTTGAGTGATTTTTTCCGAGCGATCGGCTACCGACACAATAGGCTGTTTTCTAGTATAATCCCAGCTTCGCACTTCCACTGAGTCAACCTGTTCCGCACTGGTGACTCGGACTCGAAAACTTTCAAAGTCTTTTAGCCATTTCAATCTCAAAATATCCCCTCCCTGGGGGCGACGGAAAAATAGTTTCCCATCTTGAACGAATAATTCAAATCCAATTCTAGCTGCTCTGTCCCGCAGGAATTCCATATTGGTCTGGTTTTCCTGAAAGACATAGGCTTGTCTTTCTCCGCTCGGGTCGATTCTCCCTCGCTCAATTCCTACTTCTCTCGCGATTTTCGCAACTATATCGCTATCGGTATAATCCTGGAAAGAACGGTTATAACGCCCTCGGTGCAGACGGTGGGAAATGTCATAACCCCGAACTATAATCGGTGCTTGCGTGTCGCTGGTAAAGTGTGTTTCAATCGCCGTAATTTCTCCTTCGATAATGTAGTCTTTTTGGTCTTCGTTGAATTCTGGAGATTCCGTTGTGCTACCTTGAAAACCAATCTTGACTTTTTTGCCAATTTGTAGTAGGGGATCGTGTTGCCATGTTTGGCTTTCGTCGTCTACCGGAACGTAGGGATTATTTATAGCCAGTGTGAACATCCCCGGTAAGTGCAAACTCTCTTCTACCGAAATTTGCAGCAAATCATTCATTAAAGCCGACAGGGATAATTGGTCAGCTCCTTCAATTTGCAACAGAGGACTGGAAACATACAGACTGCGATCGCTTGCCATGACTACAATGATATGTTATTATTTACTGATAATTTTACGACGCTCACTAAAACTGCGATCGGCAACCCCCAGATCCACTTCTTTCAGCTTAATCGTCACTCGGGCGCGTACTGGTGTACCATCTGGTTTAAACATCGTCAATTTATAATCTAAACTTTCCACCATACAACGCATATAATTTTTATCCCCCCAAATTAAGTAGTAAACCGGGGGTCGTCGCAGCTCTAGGGCTTGTGTTTCAATATCTCCCCCACCATATTCCGCCAATTCTATGGCATTCGCATTCACCCCTAACAAGTTACTAGACAGGCTAGATACAGCCGATTGAATTACAGTATTAGTAACACTAGCTTTGACCAATCTTTCACTGTAACCTTGTTCTTTCGCAAATGGATCTTTAAAGGAACTAAAGTCTACAGCATCCAGAATAGGCTTGATTTGATTCAATACATTTTCACCAGTTTCATAGGTATCGAACACCAGATCAGTTAAGGTTAATTGGTAGGGTTCTACAAAACCAAAGTTAACTTTCGGTAAGCCTCTACTTGTTCGCGCTCCCTTAATATCTTCAATGGAAACAGACCTACTTAACTGCAAGTCTGTAGGGTTAAATTGAAACCGGATAATATTAGCGCCTTCTCCACTTCTCGGAATCAGGGCAGCTTTGACCAGTTTCCCACTTTTGAACCCAGACCTTTGATAAAGAGAACTGGCTGCATCCTCTTTTCTTCGCTCTAAGGATAAATACTTCTGATCTCGATTTTTGTCATATATAGCTGCTCCTTTAAGCAAGGCAATATCGGCTGTACTTGTCGCGACATCCTTAGCCAAATTACTGAGCCATGAATTCTCTTTTGTCATAATTCACCCCTTTTCTAATTCCACGATAATCAAGATGATTTATCATCAGTCTTTATGCCTGTAATTAGGTATATTTTTTATGATAAATAATTCCACTATACCACTATTATTGATTAATTACATAAAAATTTAACTTTTCTTTATATTTTCATCAATCCTTAAATATCTTGAATTACCACGGAAAACGTCCAGAAGACCTATGGGAACCATAACGCTCTCTTTCCACTTGAAATCGCTGACAAATAAATCTATATATTTCTATAGCTAGTGCTTCTAGTTGTTCAGATGTTACAACTTCTTCTTCTGATTTAGATTCTGGTTGATTATGGTCATCATCAGTTGTTGCTTTGGCTTTTATATTTTCCTCTAATTCATAAATATCTTGCTCCCTTAATGACTCGACTTGCTGAGATTTTTGGGATGAAATTGTCTGCTTTAATCTGGCTCTATCTTGAATAGTTTTTTGCATAATTTCTTTGATATTAGATGGTTTATTGTAAAATTGAGAAGACAAAATATTACCCTTGGAACTTACCTGAAGACTATCTGGAATATATGGATTTTGCGGGAAACTAACATTTGTATTTTGGTTGTTTTTGAATTGATTTAACCTGGAATTTTCTTGATTATTTATGTTGTGAATATTGTATGGATTGTGAGGAACTAAATTTTTCTCGTTAACATCACTATTTTTGGGGTTATTTTTATTAAAATTTTGATGATTTGAAGCCTCATTATTTTTTGTTATAAATTTATTTTTAAAAAATCTTTGAATTTCGGGAATATTACCATTTAAAAGCATTTCTTTAACCGTTATATTTTTAGTAGAAATACTTGATAATAATTCAGATTTTCGTTGAATAGATGATGAATCATTTTCAGATATCCCATCATTTATATCTCCCGAATCTGAGGTTTCTGAGAGTCTTTGAATTGAAGGAGAATCATTAGAAGCGATCGCATTATTTACATCTCCCGAATCTGAGGTTTCCGAGAGTCTCTGAATGGGAGACGAATCTGAGGTTTCCGAGAGTCGTTGAATTGAGGGTGAATCGTGAGTAGAGGCGATCGCATTATTTACGTCTCCTGAATCCGAGATTTCGGAGAGTCTCTGAATTGGAGATGAATCTGAGGTTTCCGAGAGTCGTTGAATTGAGGGTGAATCGTGAGTAGAGGCGATCGCATTATTTACATCTCCTAAATCGGAAGTTTCCGATAACCTCTGAATTGAGGGTGAATCATGATTAGAGGCGATCGCATTATTTACGTCTCCTGAATCCGAGATTTCGGAGAGTCTCTGAATTGGAGATGAATCTGAGGTTTCCGAGAGTCGTTGAATTGAGGGTGAATCGTGAGTAGAGGCGATCGCATTATTTACGTCTCCTGAATCCGAGATTTCGGAGAGTCTCTGAATGGGAGACGAATCTGAGGTTTCCGAGAGTCGTTGAATTGAAGGGGAATCATGAGTAGAGGCGATCGCATTATTTACATCTCCCGAATCTGAGGTTTCCGAGAGTCTCTGAATGGGAGGAGATGAATCCGAGGTTTCTGAGAGTCTTTGAATTGAAGGAGAATCATTAGAAGCGATCGCATTATTTACATCTCCTGAATCTGAGGTTTCCGAGAGTCTCTGAATTGGAGATGAATCTGAGGTTTCCGAGATTCGTTGAATTGAGGGTGAATCATGATTAGAGGCGATCGCATTATTTACATCTCCTAAATCGGAAGTTTCCGATAACCTCTGAATTGAGGGTGAATCATGATTAGAGGCGATCGCATTATTTACATCTCCCGAATCTGAGGTTTCCGAGAGTCTCTGAATGGGAGACGAATCTGAGGTTTCCGAGAGTCGTTGAATTGAGGGTGAATCGTGAGAGGCGATCGCATTATTTACATCTCCCAAATCGGAAGTTTCCGAGAGTCTCTGAATTGAGGGGGAATCGTGAGAGGCGATCGCATTATTTATATCTCCCGAATCTGAGGTTTCCGAGAGTCTCTGAATGGGAGACGAATCTGAGGTTTCCGAGAGTCGTTGAATTGAGGGTGAATCGTGAGAGGCGATCGCATTATTTATATCTCCCGAATCTGAGGTTTCTGAGAGTCGTTGAATTGGGGATATGTCGGAAATAGGTTCAGAAGTTGAAGATTCGTATTGTCTTTGTATATATTCAGGATGATGGGATTTAGATATTTCTTGGCTTTCGTGGTATTTAGGAGGATAAAATCGGTTTGATTTTGGAGATACATAATCCCCTAATATGCTTCTAAATATGGTTGACTTGGAGGGTTGTGATTTTTGATAATTAACTTTTGTTTGGTCTTGATTGATATTGTCTAAGTCCTCAAATGGTGCATCTAATTCCCGTCTAATTGCAGATGATTCTGATGTGGGAATAGGAGATATTTCTGTGGGTTTAGGAATCGATTCTATTTCACTATTGGTAGAAAAATCAACATCATTCAGTGGCTTTTCTTGGATAATGTTTCGATTACCTAAGTCAGGTTTTGACTCTAATAGAAAAGGACTATCCCAATCAGAAAACCTTTGTAATTCTACTCCTTTACTAGAAAATAAAGATAAATCTAAAACTGAGATAGATCGTGCCCCTATAGGCTGTAAAAATTTCTGTCCTAATGGTATAGGAGAAACTATGGGATTTTTGACCCCTAAAGGTGCTTCTGATGGGGTGTTCGTGGATGAAATTTTATCCGATTTTGTAGACATATACCTTGATTCAAATTACCACAAAAATTAGTCTGATATTTGATAATTTGTCCTTTAAAAGTATCCAAAACGATCCCGCCTTCTATTGATGGCTACACCTCCCGCACCCTGGCTTTGTGTGGTCACTTGTAACCCTTCATAAGCTAGGGTTAATTCTTCGATCGCTACTGAACTTCCTTCGGCTTGAAATCCTGGTGCTTTCCAAGAAATTGGAATAGCACCAATCAAAGTCCATGCTTGCATAATTTCCCCGGCTTGATTGAACATTAAAATATTGATATTCCGACGATTATATATGGGATTACTCATAGTAGTTATCATCCAATTCCAGAATATTGTACTATTAGTCATTCCCCTTTTTAAGGTGATGTCGTCAAACTCAGCATGACCTATAAATACTCGCTGTTGGTCATTAACTCCTCCTTCTAAATAGGCTTCTTTTTGCAAGGTTACTCCCCAGCCAGAACATTCCGAAAAAGATGCGGAAATTGTGCTTTCCATTTCTACATAAAAGCGATTAGTTGTGATATAATTGTAGCGGGGTGTAAAGGTATTAGTGCTGGGTATGGCTTCCATAATTTACTCGGATATATGTTAACAATTTATGAACATCATTAAAGATGTAATAAAGATGGAGATTACTATCGTTCACGGCTGATATTAAGTTCAGTAATTAACATTTCGTAAACTCGTTCTTGGATCTGTTGCTTTAGCATCGGGTCGGCGTGAACTTTTTGGGCGATTTTATACATCAAATCTTTGGGATTATGACACTGTATTTGGGCGGGCGCAACTAAACCAATGGGGTGGCTAGGTTGTCCGGGGGGTGGGTGTGGTATTGGGGGTTGGTTAGGGTTCATGATTAAATTGGTTAACGATTTTGGCTAAGGTTTTGTAAAGGAACTAATCCCGTTTTAATGAGCAGATTTTGTGCTTCTTCTGTTTTGAGAATTTCGGCAAATTTCTGCCCTACCGGGGATAAACTGTTATCAAATGAATAAACAACAGCCAGAGAATAGGCTAAGGGATATTGTCCAGTTTGAAATCGCTCAACTGATGGATAGTAGCTACCTTTATCATTGCACAAATCGGTTCCAGGTGTAATAGATTCATTGTTATGGCTTAGGGGTTGTACGGCTGGTCTCAAGCCTTCTACGATCGCCAGAGGGTAGACAGAACACTGCTGAAAAACTTGGCTGAGTGGGCCAAAAGACAGGCTGCCAATTTGTCGTTCTTCAAAATCCTGAAGAACTGTTCTCATCGCTTGAAAAGTGGGGATTTGGCGAATTCTATTGACATTGGTTTCAGTTGTGATAAAATTATCTGAGGAGGGTTTTTGCCACAGTCGCCGAAATTGAGCGATCGCTCGCTCGGTTTGTAGGACTCGTTCTTCAAAAATGCGGATAGCTTCTCCATCGGTGGGGATGTACAATTGCACAGGGAAATCCGGCCCTCCTAACTGTTTCCAGTTGTTAATTTCTCCGGTGTATAGTTGTCGCAATTGCTTAATTGATATTTGTCCGTTTAAATTGTGAGGTAAGGAATTCTGGCGGCGCTGGTAACTAAAGGCGACAAACACGACCAAACCATCATAAGCAAAGGGAATAGCATTCAAGTCTCTGTCTAAGTCCTGAATTAAGCTGGTAATAGCAAAATCTGCCTCTTGGTTGCGAACTTTAGCCAGTGCTTTTTCGGTTGTTGGTTGGGGTTTATAAACCAATTTCAGCATATTTGGGATGCGCTGTTGCAATTCTGACTCTAAGGTTTTCCCTTTTTCTACTAAGTTGCGCTGTCGGATTGAATAATTCCAAACGCCATTTTCCTCAGCAGTGTAGCTAAATGTTCCTTTGGGAATAGCAGCAATATCTTTGATACAACAGGGAGAAAAACGGTGGTCAGCTAGGACGACATAGGGGCGATATAATAACCGCCAGATACCAATTCCTCCTAAAAAAGCCAGCAGAAGCAGTAGCAGAAGCCACAGCCGGGGAAAAGGTGGTTTTGTATCTTCTGTGTCTAAGACGATCGCTTGATAATTGTCGTCAATTTCAGATAACTTAGGGAGGGCTTCCCGGGCGGCTTTGGCATTTTCAAAGGATATATTGAATCCCAGGAGTCGCAATATAAACTGTTGCAGAGGGAGATAGTTTTCGGGCCAGTCTTCTGGGAATTGGTAGCGGAAGGTCTGCCCTCGGACATCGATGGGGGAGGTTAAATCATGTTGCCAATTTCCTTTTAAAAGGTCAAAGGCGATCGCACCTAAAGCCGTTAAATCGAGCTTAGGATCAGCCTGGGTAACTGTGGTTAACCCGGGCTGAAATGGCTTTTCTGTGAGGGCTAAGTCAGCGATGTAGGCGATAAATTGGGGGCGATGAAACTGATGCTGTTCGATGGGTAAAATCAGAATGGTGTCCAAGCTGAGGTTCCCGTGGGCTACAGATTCGCGAATTTGACCGGAGGGGAGGCGGTATTTCTGGGTGTGGAGGGCTTCCAGGCTTTGCAAAATCTGGTCGAGGAGGTGCAGGACTTGTTGGGGGGTCATAGCACCAAATTGGCGCATATAGGTTCGCAGGGTGGGATAGCTGTTAGAGAGGGTGGGGGTAACGGTGTAGCAGCGGGGTTGGTGGCGGTCGGCGATCGCTTCTGAGGGGACCAGCAGCCGAAAGTCCTGCACCCGACCATCAGCGGGGACTAATCCTGCCACATTTTCAAATACTGTTTTGGTCTGCTGTTGTTCATGTGGGTTAAAGTGACGTTGGGGGAGCAGATATTCTTTAATAATGACCGTTTTATTGTTGTTGGTTTGCACTGCTTGATAAAGGCGACCCAGACCCCGACTACCGATGAAACTGACGATGCGATATCGGCCTTGGTTGCCGATAATTTCGGATTTGGTGGCGAGGAAGGCGGGAAATCCGCATTGTAGACAGGTTAAAACCTGTGTTTCTGCGGTGGTGGATGAGGTAGCCAGGGGGCAGAATAGAGGGTTGCCGTGGGTACAGCGATATTTGGGATAGGGGTTGAGGCTGCTGGGGCTGACTTCGGCAAGTTGTGGAGGCGTATCGAGGATTTCGATGTCTGTGTCTTCGGGAATTTCTTCGCCCCGTTTGCGCCGTCGGAGGAGATCTCGGACATCTTCGCGAATGAAAGGTAAAAGCCGAATTACCCACAGGGGGAGAAATCGATAGGCGGAAGCGAAGGCATTATAACCTACCCGTCGGACGCGGTGTTGGGCGGTAGCAACGGTGCTTTCTCTGAGAGCTTTTCCGGTTCGGGTTTTGGGAATTGGGCGTTGAGGGGGTCTTACCATTGCATAAGGCTTCCCAAGAAGTAGGTGTTAGGTAGTCAATTAGGGGGTGAGAAAATAGGGTATTTATTCAGCCTCAACTTGGGCGATCGCATTATCAGGGGATGTACCATTGAGTACGGCAATAATACCTGGCAGGTATTGATCCATCATGGTCACGTTTGTATAAACGAGGGATTCTACTAAAGCCGGGGTAAGGCGATCGCCTTCTACATCGATACTGGTTTTATAACAAACCTCCCCATCGGAATAGTCTAACTCGAAGTTGCCCAGAATTAAACCAGAATTAGCTTTTGTTAATAATTCAGCAATAGCCGATCGCTTTGGCGCAGGAATTGTCAGGGGACAAATCGAGTAAAACAGGAATTGTTGTTCTTCGTCTCTGGCTTGTGCGGAACAACTCCAACGGCCATTGTCGCCAATAAATGCCATCTCTAGGGTAGCTCCCTCGTCCAAGCTAACGTAGTCCCAATCATCTTGGTTAAAAAAGGCCGCCATGATTTGGGAAATGGGGGCAGAAATTGAGGAATCCGAGTCCCCTGTTGGCGGCGCGCCCAATTCCCTGCTAATTTCTTCGAGGGCTTGGCTTCCGGTTGACAAAGCCGTTTTAATTTGCGCCCCTAACTGCTGAAAAGTGTCTTTTCCGGTAGCAACCAGTTGAGCGAGGGTGTCAGGATTTGCCCAATCCCAAAGAGTACGATAGGCGATCGTTTTGTCTAATTGTTGTTGTCGCACTCCCAAACAAAACCAGTTTTCCGTGAATTGGTGAGGTAGGGGTTCTGGTCCGGGTGGTTGTTGTAGGTGATTGATGAGAGTAGCCGTGGTGGTTTCGTCCTGGGTGAGTTGAGGCAGCAAACCCGGTTTGAGCATCAATTCTAGGGTTAAATTGGTGTAAGGGTCAAATTGGCGGTCGATTAAGGGACTACAAACCTCTGGTTTCAAGTTAAACAATTGTTCTTTTTCAATCAATTGATAGGTATCAAAGGGTACTTCTAGCGTCAGATAAACATTAATATCCTTCCCATCATCCTCAGCAAAAATGCCATTCACGGCCAACAATTCGAGGGTTTTTTGTGATGGCAAAATAAACGTTAATTGTTGATTTAAATAAATATCTTTTTTCATATCAATTATTAGTTATTAAACCCAGCCTTTAACTTCACTATCCATCAAAGGTTTTTCCAGTTTCATATATTCACTTTGGGCGGCGGCGAGTAGATGTTTCATCATTACCGGTTCTTCAGCATCAGCAGCCAGAAAAGCGGCGTTAAGGGCGATATTGCGGATATTACCCCCAGAGACACTCAAACGCGCCAATTTCTCAACCGTGAGCCCATCGGTGGGAGTTTCCGAGGGGAAAATACGCCGCCAGATTTCGGCGCGCTGTTTAGCATCGGGAAAGGGGAATTGGACCACAAAACGGATGCGACGGAGAAAAGCGGGGTCGAGGGCACCCTTCATGTTGGTGGTAAGAATAGCTAAACCTCGGTAGGCTTCCATGCGTTGCAGCAGATAACTAACCTCGATGTTAGCATGGCGATCGTGGGAGTCTTTGACCTCGCTGCGCTTACCAAATAGGGCATCAGCTTCATCGAAGAGCAAAATCGCGCCCCCACTTTCGGCAGCATCAAAGACGCGGCGAAGGTTTTTCTCCGTTTCGCCGATATATTTGCTAATGACGGAACTCAGGTCAATTTTGTATAAATCGAGTCGCAGGGCTTGGGCGAGAACTTCGGCGGCGGTGGTTTTCCCCGTCCCACTGGGTCCAGCAAATAGGGCGCTGATACCTAAACCCCGATCGCTTTTTTTACCGAAACCCCAATTTTCGTAAACTTGGGAACGTTGGCGGAGGTGAGCGGCCATTGTTTCGAGAACTTGCATTTGAGCCGACGGGAGAACCAAATCAGCCCAGGTGGCTTTAACTTCGATGCGCTGGGCCATATCTTCCATGCGGGGTCTAGCTTGGAGGCGACAAGCATCCCAAAGGTGGTCAATAAAGGTTTCTGTATCTTCGGGGGAAATTCCCTGGCTGGCGGTAGCCGTACAAACGGCGATAATGGCGGGGGAGGGGAGGTTAAATTGGGCGGTAACTCGTTGTAGGTGGCCGTTGAGGTGTGTAGTACCTTCTCCGAGGTGTTCTTCCCAATACTGGTACTGTTCGGCAGCGCCCGGGCGAGTAACCTCAAAGTTAAGCAGGGGTCGGGTCCGCTGCGGAAGGCGATCGCGAACGGTAATCATCAGGGGGCTACCGATGCGCTCAATCAGTTGCCAGATACCGTCTCCGTGGCGACTCATTTCTACCTGTTCGCAGTCGATAATGAGGGCATAACCTCCCAAAACTGACTCGCGCTCCCATAGTTTTAACATAAGGTTGAACTCTGCGGTGGCGGAAGGAATGCGATCGCCATCCATCAGATAGAGTTCTAGATCTAACTGTTGACAGACCACCTGTGCGATCGCTTGTCGAGTCGCGATATCTTCCCCGCAAATCTGGACAACCGGTAACTGGGACTCCTCGCTAAAGTTCGACCAGGTTTGGGCAATTTTTAGGGCTAGTTGTTGATGGGAGGGGACCAACAGGGAGGGCTCCCCCAGGGATTCCACAATCCCGAATAAGCGTTCATCAAGATGCTGTATCCCGATGAGATAGTGGAGGATGCGTTCATCAATGCGAAGGGGGCTGAGGGTCAAAACCGCACCGCCTCCGACCTCTAGTAAACGCCAGCGACGTAGGGGAGCATTGGGTGTTAGGGCGCTCCAATGGGGGTCATCGAAGATATTGAGGGCGAGGCTAAAAGTCGGATAGGGCTTTTGGGGGTCGCCGTTGGCTTCCGCGCAGAGTAGGGGAAAATCGGCATCGAGTTCCATTCCGGCGCACAGTAGCAGCAAATCTTGTTCAMAGGTMGATAGCCCAMMGGTATCGCACAGTTGCTCCAAGACAGGGGGGATGATGTTTGCTACGGTGGTTTCCGGTCGGGTTTCCCCTAATGATGCCGCTTTGATTCTTTCCTTAATYCGGGT
>NZ_PKGG01000211.1:0-9211 GCF_046480465.1 Arthrospira sp. PCC 8006 | reverse complement strand
AATGTTAGGACTCACCGATTTAAAACAAACCCGATTCTATCAAGAAGCATTTGCCGACGGTCGCCAAGAAGGTCGCCAAGAAGGTCGCCAAGAAGGTCGCCAAGAAGGTCGCCAAGAAGGTCGCCAAGAAGGGGTGCAAGAAGGTCTCCRMCAAGGTCTCCAACAGGAAAGGATAAATATTGTTGTGCGTTTGGCAAATTTGGGAAATAGTGCGGAAGCGATCGCCGAAATGTTGGGTTTACCATTGGAGGAAATTCAGCAAATTTTGTCATCTCGTGCTGACAACTAGGAGCGCGCATCAAAGTTATGGGCGAGGCGATCGCCCATAACTTTCAATACGTTAATGAACTGCTTTGGGCAGCCTTAACTATCAATTATCAATTATCAATTATCCATGTTAGGACTCACCGATTTAAAACAAACCCGATTCTATCAAGAAGCATTTGCCGACGGTCGCCAAGAAGGTCGCCAAGAAGGTCGCCAAGAAGGGGTGCAAGAAGGTCTCCAACAGGAAAGGATAAATATTGTTGTGCGTTTGGCAAATTTGGGAAATAGCGCGGAAGCGATCGCCGAAATGTTGGGTTTACCATTAGAGGAAATTCAGCAAATTTTGTCATCTCGTGCTGACAACTAGGAGCGCGCATCAAAGTTATGGGCGAGGCGATCGCCCATAACTTTCAATACGTTAATGATGGGATGGTGTGGGTGTGGTGAAATTGTGCGAAGTTTCCGAAAAAGGGTGGAGCGAGCGTGAAGATGTTAGTATTAGTTTATATCCTATCTCACACCTGCCATGAAAACCCCTCAACTGATGATTTTCCTAGTGCTGGCTGGTCTGACAGTACCCACCGCTGACATTCCACGAGCGATCGCCCTCCCCGTGCTGGTAGCCCAAAACCAAGCCCAAAATCAACCGATTCCGATTTCCTTGCCGACCTCGGCGGCGGTGAGTTTGGTTAATGGCGGTCAACGCTCCGGTCAACTGGTTGAAATTAACTCTCAATATCTCATTGTAACACGAGGTGACAGTCGCGCTCAAGAAGCGATCGCCAATGTTTCCCGCGTGCAATTTCGGGGGGATATTTGGTGGCCGACTTCCGACGGTCGGATAGTGATTCGCGGCGACCATGAGAACACAGGCGGAAACCCCCGACGCTTCCGGGTGCGGGTGGATGGATTAGTTTGGCAAGATGCGGATAAAGGCTTTTTGGCGATCGTACCAGAAGCCGTTATCGCAGTAGATGATCAACCGGGCATTCCCAGGGGAATGAGGAACATAATTTATAGTCGTTATGTGGTGACTGCCATAGAATTCGCCCCCCAGAATTCCGAGTTAATTATCACGGCGAAATTGCTATCCCCTTTGGAATAGCTTTCCCGTAGGTTGGGTGCAGAGTGCAACGCAGTGCAACCCAACTAACACTTTCCAGCTTCCCGTAGGTTGGGTGCAACGAGCGTGAAACCCAACATCCACAGCTTTGCGTAGTGTAGGGCAGTGCAACCCAACTAACACTTTTCAGCTTCCCGTAGGTTGGGTGCAACGAGCGTGAAACCCAACATCAATTTTCAATTAATATTAGGTGATGCCATGAAAAGATTAATAATTGGTTCTCTATTGGGAGTGTCGATGCTAGTGGGGACTCCCGCGATATTGCCAATTCTGGCACAGCGCAGTTATGCCCAAACCTCCCAGACTCAGGCGGCACAATTGCAACAACTGATTGATTTAGCAGCTTCCCGTAGGTTGGGTGCAACGAGCGTGAAACCCAACATCAATTTTCAATTAATAATAGGTGATGCCATGAAAAGATTAATGATGGGTGGTTTATTGGGAGTAACAATGCTATTGGCGACTCCCGCCATATTGCCAATTCTGGCACAGCGCAGTTATGCCCAAACCTCCCAGACTCAGGCGGCACAATTGCAACAACTGATTGATTTAGCAGCTTCCCGTAGGTTGGGTGCAACGAGCGTGAAACCCAACATCAATTTTCAATTAATAATAGGTGATGCCATGAAAAGATTAATGATGGGTGGTTTATTGGGAGTAACAATGCTATTGGCGACTCCCGCCATATTGCCAATTCTGGCACAGCGCAGTTATGCCCAAACCTCCCAGACTCAGGCGGCACAATTGCAACAACTGATTGATTTGGGATTACAGCAAACTCAGCAAGGGCAACCTTTACAAGCCATAGAAACCCTTAAACAAGCCCTAGCTATTGCCCAAAGTATCCAAAATCGAGAAGGGGAAGCATTCGCAAATCTTTTTCTGGGTTTCAACTATAATCGGATCGGTGAACCCCAGGCAGCCTTAAACTTCTATCATCAAGCTGTTAGACTCTTTCAAGAAGTTAATGAGCGCACCTGGGAAGCCACTACTCTCAATAATATCGGTGTAGTTTACCGCCAAATAGGTAAACCCCAGGAAGCCTTAACATACTTCCAGCAAGCATTACCCATTAGGCGGGAAGTGCGCGATCGCGCCGGGGAAGCCACTACTCTCAGTAACATGGGTTTACTTTACCGCGAAATCAATCAACCCCAGACCGCCATCGAAAACTGGGAAAAATCCGTACAAATTACCCTAGAAATGCGTGCAGGTTTGCAACAGGAAAACCGCCAAACATTCCAAGAAAGTAACCGAGGAACACCCGTCGCCCTTGTAGACCTTCTCATTGACCAAAACCAACCCGACCAAGCCTTTAAATGGTATAACCTCGCCACCACCTTCGACCTCGCCGACTATACCCGCCTTATCGATGCCCAAGTTGGCGACCCAGAAGCCCAAAAACTCATTGACCAATGGAATCAAAACCATCAACGCCTACAATTCCTTTACGCCCAAGTTGACCAGGACTGGACACCCCAACTCTCTCAACAAATCAACCAATTACAAGCCCAAAATAGCCAACTAGCCGAGGATATCTCCCGCCAATATCCCCAAGTTGCCGAACTCTTTGAAACCACCCCCCAAGACATCCAAACTCTCCGGGCAAATATCGCCCCCGGAACCCTAGTGATTCAACCCGTTTTGTTAACTAATATTAATATCGTCCAGGATAAAATCGGCATTTTTTTAGTCAGCCGCGACCAAGCCACCCTCGTCCGCACCATTCCCATTAACCCCACCGAATTTGATGCCATCCTCACCGAATATCGCGCCMAACTCCAAAACCCAAACTCCGACAACTACGCTGGCAATCAAGAACTACTGTATGATTATCTCATTCGTCCCGTCGAGGCGGATATTGCTGCCTATTCTCCCCAACAAATCGCCATCATTGCCACCGGAAAACTCCGTTATATTCCCTTTGAAACCCTCTATGATAATCAAAGCGAACAATACCTCCTTGAAAAATACCCCATCCACTACCTCACCCGCATTTCCGCCACCCGCAATATCCCAAATAACCCCCGATTATCCACCAATGTTTTAGCCTTTGGCAACMCCACCCCCACCTCCCAAGMACTTCCGGGAGCCGAACAGGAAGCCCGCCAAGTTACCGAAATTTTAYCAGGGGAATATTGGCTGCGGGAACAAGCCACCCGCCACCGTTTTTATAACGATTCKGCCCGGTTTAATATCCTGCATTTGGCGAYCCACGGCTGCTTTCAAAGGCAAGGATGTCCGGGGCTAAATTTAGAGGCAAATAACATATTATTTGCTAATGGTGAAACCTTCAATATTGCTGATGCCGCTTTGTTGGGATTAAACCAAACTAACTTGGTGGTTTTAAGTGCTTGTGAAACCGCCATGGAAGCCGAATCAGACGGCCGCGAATTTGCAGCGATCGCCTACTTATTTGAACGGGCGGGAGCCGATGCCGTGATTGCCAGTTTATGGAATGCCGAGGACAACAAAACCCTCTTAATTATGACACAATTTTATGAGAATGTCAACCAGGAAATGACGAAAGTTGAGGCCTTACGGCAGGCGAAATTAACCTTCGCCCAACAAGCCATACATCCCTTTTATTGGTCGCCTTTAATTCTGATAGGTGATGGCAGTTCTTTTTAAGGTGGATATCCGCTGCTGAGTAACTGTCCGTAGGTTGGGTGCAACGAGCGTGAAACCCAACATCCACAGCTTTGCGTAGTAGGGCAGTGAAACCCAACTAGCTTTCCGTGGGTTGTGTGTAACCCATTGCCACCCCACATCAATTTTCAATATTTTCCAACAGTACCCCCGCAGCTTCTTTGAACTGCTGAACCGCCCACCCGAAGAAAGCGATCGCTACCAATTCACCTCTGTAGAAGTCAAACAACTAGCCTTCCGCCTCGACGGAGTATTTCTCCCGACCACCTCAGTAACTGTCCGTAGGTTGGGTGCAACGAGCGTGAAACCCAACATCATCGGAGGCGATCGCATCAGCCATAAACCTGATCGAGCAAGCCGAACAAAACCTCCCCCCAGAATCCATTCAACGGGATATCATTGATATCATCGAAACTATAGTTATTTACAAACTACCCCAAATAAGTCGCGAGGAGATTGCCCAAATGTTAGGCTCACCGATTTAAAATAAACCCGATTCTATCAAGAAGCATTTGCCGACGGTTGCCAAGAAGGGCTGCAACAGGAAAGGATAAATATTGTTGTGCGTTTGGCAAATTTGGGAAATAGCGCGATCCGGATCGCCGAAATGTTGGGTTTACCATTGGAGGAAATTCAGCAAATTTTGTCATCTCGTGCTGACAACTAGGGGCGCGCATCAAAGTTATGGGCGAGGCGATCGCCCACTCCCTTTCCGGAAGTTAATCAACGCCTTTGGGCAGGATTAATTATCAATTATTAATTATTCCGGTTGGAAAACAGTGGCATAGATACAAACATCCCAGCGATAATGATACCAAAAAGGTCGTTACGAACCCATCTTAATTGCAGCAACTCCAGCACCAAGAATAACCCGACAACTATGGCAAAAACTTGGTTTTCGTCCACGTCATGATATGGTTTTATCCAGTTTTTAAAAATGATAAACATTGGAGAAATTAGCAGTGCTACAAATGGCGTAAAAACTATCAAGTTATTGCTAAAAATATAGGCGACCATAGCCATAGTTAATGTATCCATCCAGAACTGTTTACTGTGGATTATTTTGCGCCAATGTTCACTGCTAATCAAGTTATGGCAATATTGCTTAAACCGCAGGCGCTGATTTTTGCGTCTAGCTTTGGGGTCTAATTTGAGTACCATTTGCCATTCAGGAACCCCTCGATTTTGGACTCTGCCTAATAACTTAACCCGGACAATATTATTGAGGTTTAATTGGGTTAATTCAGAGGCGATCGCCTTAGCTATTTGGGGATAATCAACCTGTTGTTGGGCGGCACGATTAATCACAATAGTTAACTTGGATTTACTAATCCGATTAACTTGCACCTTAACTTGATAGAATTTGAGAGCCTTTTGCAGAACCTCAGTGATTTGTGGTTCTGACTGGGGGAGTTTACTAGGTTTTATTGGCTGTTTAATCGGGGTTTGATTAGTGGCGATCGCCACAAAACCAGTTTCCGGTTCCGGCTGGAAACCCGGCATAGCCTCAATATATTTAGGAGTAGGGTGCAACTTGAGCAGTAACGCCGCCGCCGAATGAAAACGCTTGCTAGTCGCCCCCGCCAACATTCTATCTAAAATATCACCTAATTCGTCACTAACAGGACTTTTTAAATAGCTACGCCAGCCCCAATTACCCTCATGACCATCAAACAAATCAAAAGGGGTAACACCCGTCAACAAATGAATACAAGTTACCCCCAAACTATAAATATCACTAGCAAAGACAGCCTTTCCCATCAACTGTTCTGGGGCGGTATAAGCAGCCGAACCAATCAGAGTCCCGGTTTTAGGTAATAGCCCCCCTGTCACCAATTTAGCCGCCCCGAAATCCACCAAAACCAAGGTATTTTCTGAGCCTTTACTGCTACGGTGGCGACGGATAATATTTTCCGGTTTAATATCTCGATGAATCACCTTATGGCTGTGAATAAACTGTAACACAGGTAACAATTCATCCAGAACCTGATAAATTTGATTTTCCGTAAACGGACCCTTGAGCATCAATTCTTGAGCCAGGTTATTACCCTCAATAAACTCTTGAACCAAATATTGATAGGGTTCCGACTCAAAATAAGCCACCCGGTTAGGGATTTGGGGATGTTCCCCTAAAATCTCCAGTTGCTGCGCTTCCTGACGAAATAACTCCGCCGCTCCCTTGGCATTATTTCCCTGGGGAAAAAACTGTTTAATGGCGACTTGGGGATGGTGGGTTGTCAGTTGATCAACCGCTAAAAATGTGCGACCGAATCCCCCTTGTCCCAGGAGTTCCAGCGCAGTATAACGGCTATTGGCTGACCCCGCCATTGGCGGCGATAGTTTCACAGAAGCGCCACAGTGTTGGCACAACTCCCCCTCACCTGGTTTTTCGGGATTGGGACAGTGGGGATTAAAACAGTAACTCATAATCTGAGGATGTTAAAAAAAATTAAAGATGGGGGTGACGATTGACCCCCAATTGTTAATGGCTGTCCGCTGGTGATTAGGTGGGGATAGGCTCTCCCGGTCGCAATTTTGACCATTTTCCGGTTTCTTGTTTAAAGCTCTCACAGCCAACTACATCCCATTCCATCTCGATACTATCTTCTGTGGTGCGAATATTAACGTTGATGCTGGGTTCAACGGGGTCAAAGGTGGGATTTTCGCTAACATGGCGTTCCTGATGCTGGGTTTCTACCGCGTGGTAGGTGATACAGCGATCGACATAGTAACAGTTAACACAAATACACATATTCAAAATCCTCTGTATATTTTCAAAAGGATTGACTACTTGATTTCCCTTTCTGCTAATTTAGCTTATATTAATCGATTCTTGCTGATGCTGCTATGGGTCTAGCCTACTGTTATCCTGGTCTAGCCACTATCTCAAGCACCTTTGCGCCAACAGATGACTGTTACGGCTGTTTCTGACTCAGACTGGGGGATGATACTGGCTTAACCCCCCTCAGTACAATTTTACCCGATCTCGAACCTGATGCCAATTTCTGGGAATTTCATGGGTATCGGTTTAGTATTTAAAGTTAAATTCTGAACTCATAGTATAGCGATCGCGTCCAGCTTTTTTGGATTCATACAGTGCTTGATCTGCTGCCATAAACAGGGTCTCTGGATGATAATCACTGCTAGGAATTATGCTGGCAATTCCTATACTTATCGTTACTACCGGATGCTGAGAATCTACAGATTTAGGCACTCCAGAAGCTATAGCTAATTCTTTGACCGCGAGGCAAATTTTTGCCGCCACAAACATGGCTCCCTTCCCATCAGTTTGGGGTAGAAGCACCACAAACTCTTCTCCACCATATCTAGCTAATAAATCATTGGGACGTTGTAAATTATGTTGAATAGCTTGGGCTACTTTTTGTAAACATACGTCTCCGGCTAGATGACCAAAAGTATCGTTATATAGTTTAAAGTAATCTATATCGCAGACAATTAATGCCAGGGGATTATGTTTGATAGCCATACATTCCCATTCCATTTTAAAAGCCTTCTGGAATTGTGAGCGATTAGCCACCTTAGTGAGTTCATCAACATAAACTAAATTTGATAAATATTGGTTATCACGTTCCAATTGTTCTATATAAATAGAACTAGGCACTTGGGGGAATATCGGTTTATAGCTAAAGTAAACACGATACAAATCACAAGCCAAAAGATAATGATTATTTAGGCTTTTAATTATCCCTATACTCTCTAAGTAATAGGCTGATATTGGCTCAATTTTTAAGGCTTTTTTGGCGGCGATTAACTGCTGCATAATTTCCACTAATTGTGGCTTTTTTTGAATTAATATCCAGAATCTTTTCAGATAATTTTTATAAATACCTGCATCGGTAGAAGCTCGATGAAAAAAATCATCAAATTTTGTTTGATGATCATATAAATAATGAAAAGCTAGATGAATTAAATAGGGATGTCCACCGACCAAGCAGGTTAATTTGTGTAACTGATTTTCGGTTAAAGTGAGTTGGTATTTGTCGGCTAGTTCTCCCACTTGCTGATGCGTAAACTCAGGTAAATCAATCAATACACCTACATTAAAGGGAGATTGATTAATCCCTAAAGAAACATAAACTTCTGTGGAATGAACCAAAACCAGGCGCAATTTCTGCCAAATTGTTGAATGTGCAGATTTCTCATGCCAAAATCGCAATAATGGCAGAAAGTTCATGAAGATTTTGGGATACTCAAACAGCAAATTAACCTCATTAAAAACCAATAAAAAAGGTCCGTTAATTTGGGGAATTAAGTATTCTTCAAAATACATCGTGCAGCTCACTTTGTCGCCGATGTCTTCATCCCAATAATCATTAATATTATAGGCTATTCCTAACTGTCTGGTGACATTACTACATAACCAACGAAAAAATTTGGTCGAACTTTCAAAAATCCCTAAATCCGCTTGGTGAAAGTCAATTAAGACGGTACTATATCCTAAACTGTTGGCGTGGTTAATCAACCTTAGCATTAACGAACTTTTTCCCATTTTTCGGGGTGCTTTAATTCGCATAACACTACCAGGTTGGGTTATTTGCTGATAGGCTCTAATTTCGATGGGGGGACGCTCCACATAAAAAGCAGAATCCAGAGACAGCGGACTATCAGGACATGGGAGACAACCAAGAGGATTACTGAATTCTAATTCTGGCGGTATAGCTTGATCCATTTTCCCTCAAAATATTTTTGGTCTCATGGTATTGTATAGTATATATTAAGTGCGAGACGTTTAGGAGTCAAAATAAGGCTGCAATGCCTGAAATAACCTCCTAGTGGGACTTTCGCCCTTGGTGAAATATAGCACCAGACAGGAAAATTAGGACGTATAATGGAGAGGACGAGATGACTAAGAAGACCAAAAATGCCAGCCCCCTATAGTTACGACCTCAGACAAAAAGTTATTGATGCAATTGAACTAGACGGTATGCCCAAAACAGAAGCCAGTCAAGTTTTCCATGTCAGCCGGAACACTATCAATCTCTGGCTGCAAAGAAAAGCACAGACCGGAGACTTCCTCCCTAAACCTAATCACCGACCTGGTCATAGCCACCAAATTACCGACTGGCAAAAATTCCAGGCTTTTGCCCAAGAGCATGGCGACAAAACCTCCGCTCAAATGGCTCAACTTTGGGATGACGACATCTCTCCTCG